>NZ_SADP02000016.1:0-150225 GCF_004010375.2 Mesorhizobium sp. M2E.F.Ca.ET.209.01.1.1
TCCTGTCCTCAAGGCCTTCCATCAGCGTCTCATTGCCAAGGGCAAAGAGCCCAAGGTCGCGCTCGTCGCCGTCGCGCGAAAGATCCTGACCATCCTCAGTGCAATGATCCGAAACAACGAACCTTGGGATCCAAACAGGCTCTGACAAACACAGTTGCTCATCCGTCTCGGCACTATCGCGCCGATCCACCTTCTCCACAAAGGGAGAAGGGAAGGAGCCTCTGGCCCTACACCTCCCTCCTAAAACCCGCTACACACCCCGCATGAACCAGCACGCCAAGCTCCGGGTCGGCCATTCGGCCTGTCCTCACGATTGCCCTTCCACCTGCGCCCTCGAAGTCGAGCTGCTCGACGGCAACCGCATCGGCCGCGTGCATGGCGCCAAGGCGAACAGCTATACGGCGGGCGTCGTTTGCGCCAAGGTCGCGCGCTATGCCGACCGCGTGCATCATCCCGACCGGCTGCTGAAGCCGCTGGTGCGCGCGGGCGCCAAGGGCGAGGGCGCGTGGAAGGAAGCGAGCTGGGAAGCGGCGCTCGATCTCGTGGCGGGAAAATTCATCGCGGCCGAGGAGAAATACGGTTCCGAGACGGTCTGGCCCTATTTCTACGCCGGTACGATGGGACTGGTGCAGCGCGACGGCATCGAGCGGCTGCGCCACGCGAAAAAATACTCGGGCTTCTTCAGCTCGATCTGCACCAATCTCGCCTGGACCGGCTGGATGATGGGGGCGGGCGCCTTGCGCGGTCCCGACCCGCGCGAGATGGCCAAGGCCGATTGCGTGGTGATCTGGGGCACCAATGCCGTGGTGACGCAGGTCAACGTCATGACCCATGCAACGAGGGCGAGGAAAGAGCGCGGCGCGAAGATCGTCGTCATCGATATCTACGACAACGCGACGATGAAGCAGGCCGATCTCGGCCTGGTGCTGAAGCCCGGCACCGACGGCGCGCTCGCCTGCGCGGTCATGCATGCGCTGTTCCGCGATGGGCTCGCCGACCGCGCCTATCTGGAAAAATACACCGACGATCCGCGCGGGCTCGAAGAGCATCTGCGCAGCCGCACGCCCGAATGGGCCGCCGCCATCACCGGGCTCTCCGTCGCCGAGATCGAAGCTTTCGCGCGGATCGTCGGCACGACGAAGAAGACTTATTTCCGTCTCGGCTATGGCTTCGCGCGCCAGCGCAACGGCTCGATCAACATGCATGCCGCGTCCTCGATCGCCGCCGTCACCGGCGCCTGGCAGTATGAGGGCGGCGGCGCCTTCCATTCCAATTCGGGCATCTTCAAGCTGAACCAGGATGTGCTCGAAGGCACCGCGATGCGCGACCCGAAGGTGCGCTACCTCGACCATTCGCGCATCGGCCCCGTGCTGACCGGGGCGGCGGATGCGCTCTACGGCGGTCCGCCGGTGACGGCGATGCTGATCCAGAACACCAATCCGGCCAATGTCGCGCCGGAGCAGCGGCTGGTGAGAAAGGGTTTTCTGCGCGAGGACCTGTTCACCTGCGTGCATGAGCAGTTCATGACCGACACGGCTAAGCTCGCCGACGTCGTGCTGCCGGCGACGATGTTTTTGGAGCATGACGACATCTACAAGGGCGGCGGCAACCAGCACATCACGCTCGGCCCCAAGCTGATCGAGCCGCCGGAGGGGCCGCGCACCAACCATTACGTGAATGAAGAACTCGGCAAGCGGCTTGGCGTCGGCGACTGTCCTGGCTTCGGCCTGACCGAGCGCGAGCACATCGACATCATCCTCGGCAAGCGCGGGCTCGGCAGCTTCGACAGTCTGAGGGAGCAGAAATGGGTCGACCTGCAGCCCGACTTCGACGACGCGCATTTCATCAAGGGCTTCGGCCATGCCGACAAGAAGTTCCACTTCCGCCCCAACTGGACTGGACAGTCGGCGCCCAACCGGCCGCCGAAAAGCATGGGCTTGTTCGGTCCGATCGAGCGGCTGCCCGAATTTCCCGACCATGTCGAGCTGATCGAGGTGGCGGACGAGGAGCATCCGTTCCGGCTGGCGACCTCACCGGCGCGCAACTTCCTCAATTCCAGCTTTGCCGAGACGCCGGTGTCGAAGGCCAAGGAAGGCAGGCCGGAACTGCTCATCCACCGCGAAGATGCCGAAGCGCTCGGCATCGAGAATGGCGGCCGCGTCGAGGTCGGCAACCGGCGCGGCGATTTGGTGCTGCACGCAAGGTTCTTCGACGGCGTGAAGCGCGGCGTGGTGATTGCCGAAGGCATCTGGCCGAACAGCGCGCATGAGCGCGGCGAGGGCATCAACGTGCTGACCGGCGCCGACGCGCCCGCACCCTATGGCGGCGCCGCCGTCCATGACAACAAGGTGTGGCTCACGGCGCTGTGACTACCTCACGGTCTGCCAATGGCCTAATGGCTCACCAACCGGGATCTCGGCCTTCGAGGTCATCGTCTGGGGCGACTTGCGGTTGGCGACCAAGACTGGCGTAGGGGTCCACATAGGCCATCTTGAGCGCATCGCCCACCAAACCGGCTATGGCGTTGAGCGATACGCCGATTGCAAGCCTCGGAAAGACTAGCCGCGGCAGTTTGAGGCGTCGGCCGGTAGTCGGGGCTGTGGCGAGGATGTCAGCCATGATGTCCTCCTGTGACGGCGACAAATGGCACCGCTTCCCACCCAGGTCCTTGGCTTGAACCTGAAGAGTCCTGAACGGGTCTGAAATTGCTTGAAGCGAAGACTCCCGAACGACCCTGAAGTTCGCCTTCAGGGTGATCTTGGATTATCTTGCCTGCGAGGGATGAGTTCTTGGCCGATGGACCTGCAGTTTGGGAACTATCGTTTGAGGCGAGCCGAACGGCAGCTGCTCGGGCCGCAAGGGCCGGTGGAACTTTCGGCGCGTTCCTTCGACATCCTCGCGGTGTTGCTCGACAGGCCCGACGAGGTGGTCGGCAAGGCTGAACTTCTAGATGCGATCTGGGCCGGCGTGGTGGTGGAGGAGAACACGCTGCAGGTCCACGTTTCGGCGCTGCGAAAGCTGCTGCCTGCCGAGATGATCGCAACTGTGCATGGTCGCGGCTATAAATATGCAGGCCCCAGGCCCTTCGCGGTTACGGCGGATGGTACGCCGCCCAGACCGTCCATTGCCATACTTCCCTTCGACAATATGAGCGGGGACCCGGAGCAAGACTATTTCAGCGACGGGATCACCGAAGACATCATCGCCGAGCTCGGGAAGTACAAGGAGTTTCTGGTCATCGCGCGGAACTCCTCGTTCCAGTTTCGCGGCAAGGCGCATGACCCGGCGGAGGTGGCAAGCAAGCTTGGCGTCCAATATGTCGTCGAAGGCAGCGTGCGCAAGATCGGCAACCGGGTGCGGGTCACCGTGCAACTGACCGATGCATTGTCGATGGCTCATATCTGGGGCGAACACTACGACCGGGAACTCGACGACATTTTCGCCATCCAGGACGAAATCACCCGGATGATCGCGGCGCGTCTGGCGCGACAGGCCAGAACCGCGATCGCGTCGCGCGCCAGGGCCCGACCGACCAACAACATGTCGGCCTATGAGTTTTACCTGCGGGCGCTGCAACTGGCAGCCGTCTATGACACAGTGCTCGAATCCGAACCCTTTCTGCGCCAGGCGGTACAACTTGATCCCAAGTTTGCCGCCGCCCACGCCATGCTGAGTTTTGTGGAGTCCATCAAGTATTATTGGGACTACAACAATCCCGGTCATTTGCATTCCGGACTGGAGATCGCAAGAACAGCATTGGGCCTCGATCCCGACGGAGCCTATGGGCATCTCGCCACCGGCTTCGCTCACTTGTACCTGCGCCAATTCAGGCAAGCGGAAGTCAGCCTTGACCGGGCGGTTGCGCTCAATCCGAACGATCCGTTCATTCTCAGTATCCGCGCTATTTTCCTCAATCACACGGACAGGCCGGAGCAGGGGCTTGGTGAAATAGCCGAAGCCCAGCGCCGCGACCCATACGCCGTGGGATGGTATGATGATTTCCGGGGCGTCCTGCTGACGACGGCAGGGCGATATCGCGAGGCGGCTGACTGCTACGCGAAAATGGCGACTGTGACACCATGGTCGCTCATTCGTCTTATCATCTGCCATTCCGAGCTCGGCGAAATCAGCCAAGCGCAAGATGTCCTGGCGAAGGTCAAGGCGCATTATCGCGGAATGAGCCTTGATCAGATCATCGATACCGAAGTGGACTTCTATCAGGACGCCGCCGTATGCGGCCGCTACCGCGCGATCCTCGATCGTGTCGACAAGGCGCAATAGGTCCGTCGCGGCTCATAGCCCTGGCTACTTCGCCGCCTGCGCGTCCAGCGCCTTGATCTCTTCCGCGGCTGCCTTGCGCGCCGCCGCATCGACACCGGACGCGCCCTTGTCCTTGGCGAAGGCGATGAAGGCCGTGCGCGTGTCCTCGTCGCATCCGTCCGAGCCCACGCCGTCGATGCCGGCTTTCCTGGCCGCGGCGAGCACGGAGTCGCAGGCGTCCGGCGCGAAGGCGAACTGGCTCATGACGGCGCCGAGCGTCAGCGGGTCCTGCAGGCGCGGATCGTCGCGGATCGCCTGGATGGTGGCGCCGCCGACCGCCTTCGATTTCCGATCCTGCGCGATCTGCGTCAGGTCGAAGATGAACTCGAATTCCGGCTTCTCGATGCCCTCCGGCTTCGACACCAGTATATCCAGCGCGTAGCGAGTGATCTCCTCGGGCGTCACCACCGATCGGATAGCGCGCGCCTGATGGTAGTTGCGCACCAGCACCCAGCGCGAGGGCAGGTCGCCGTAGCGGGCGAGAATGCCGAGCTGCTTGATGGCGGCAAGCTTCTGCTTGTCTGTCTTGGCGGCCTGCGCCTGGGCGAACACCTTGTCGCGGATGCGGTTGACGAGGTCCGAGTCGAGGCCGCCCGGAGCGGGCGCGGCCTGCTGTGTACCGGCTGCGGCTTGCGGGCTGGGAGCATCGCCAAGCGGTCCCTTCGCGTCGACCCAGGCGGCCAGCCCCTTGCGCGCGTCCGGACCGAAATAGCCCTTCGGCTCGCCGGTGTAGAAACCCTCGCTCTTCAGCGTCGTCTCGATGGCGACGCGGATATCGTCGGGCAGCGCCTTGCCGATGCCGACCAGATTGTTGTCGTCGAGGCCGGCCGGCGCCTCTCGGAAAGCATCCATCACCGCGGCTGCGATCGCCGCCGTTCCGGCGCTGGAGGCCGGGCCGGAAAAGAGGCCGCTCAGTTCCATGTCGGCGTCGTTGGCGCCGAACACGCCGGCGCCCATCCTGCCGATGCCGTCATTGTAAAGGGCGATGCGGTCGGTGATGCCTTCGCGCAGCGTCATCAGATGATCGAAGCTGTCGAAGGTGAAGGCGTTGGCGAGCTTGCTCCTTGCCTTGAGCGAGCCGAGACGCGCCGCCTCGCGCCAGGCATGCAGGCGCTCGCGCGGGTTCTTGTCGATGCCGAGACCGTCGTCATAGGCATCGCCGAGCAGCACCATCGCCTCGACGCTGCCGAGATTGGCGGCGTTGATCAGCATCGCCGTCGCCTTCTGATCGTCCTGCGGATAGACCACGCCCTTGCGCAGAAGCTTTGCGTGCAGCAGATAGGCCTGCTGCTCCTTCCTGGCTTCGCCCTCGTCGATCAGCGCTTTCAATTGATCGTCGCTCAGCCCGTCGTCGCGGCGCGACGGGTGATAGCTGGTCGAATCGAGATTGGCATATTGCGTCGAGGCGTAGAGCCACAGCGCCTCGCGATCACCGCCGTCCGCCAGCGGCTTCAGCATGGCACGCGCCGAATCCTCGTTCTTGAACTGCTGATCGTCCGACAGCTGCAGCCGCGCCAGCGCCAGCGCAGCACCTGGTTCGCCGGCCTCGGCGGCGTCGCTCAGGCGCTCGACCAGCTGGTCCGGATTGTCGATTTGAAAGCCGTCATAGTCGGGAAGCAGCTTCGCCAGCCTGATGCTGGCGTCGAGATCCCACGGGGCGTTGAGCAGCCGGATCGCCTCGCGCGGCTGGCGGCCGACGAATTTGCCGTCGAGCAGCAGGCCGGCGAGCAGCGGCCCGGCGCCGGCGACGTCCTTGGTGGCGCCGCGCAGCATCGCGATCGCGCGCTTGCCGTCCGCCGGGCCGCCTTCGCCCTTGGCCAGCATGTCGGCCAGTATCGGTATGGCATACTGATCGTTGGCGACGCGCGCTTCCAGCAATTGCCTGGCCTTCGCCGCGTCCTGCTGTGTGCCTCGGCCGAGCCGCAGCGCCTTGATATAGGCGAGCACCGACGCTTCAGGCCCGGCACTGCCGGCCTTGGTATCCGCATCCACGGCCTGAAAGGCCTTGTGCTGCTCCTCGGCGGCAAAGCCGTCATTCTCCAGCACCGTCCGCGCAATCAGCAGTGGCATGGCGGCGCGGAACTGGCTGTCCCATTCGCCGGGCGACTGGCCCTGGGCCGGCGCATCGATGACGCGTTGCGCGGTCTCGACCACCTTGCGCGCGTCGCGGCGCAGCAGCGGCCCGTCGATATACTGACGCAGCAGCGTCTCGAGCGCCGTGAGATGACCGGCAGCGCCGGCCTTCTGCAAGGCATCGAGCGCCATCGCCCGTGTGACCGGCGGCGGACCGCCGTCGGCGCTGTCGTGGCGATGCACCGAATAGACCTCGTAGAGCAGATAGTTGGCCTCGAGACTGCCGCCGTCGGCGATGAGCTTGATCTGTGGGACGAGAAAGGCCAACCCCGCCTGGTTGAGCGCGACCTGGACCCGCAGCCATTCAAGCGTCAGCCGCTTTTCCTGCGGCGCGCCGAGCATCGCCGCCTGGCATTTGTCGGACAGGGTTTTGAGCTTGCTCAGATCAAAGTCTTGCGGGAAGAGCTGGCCATACTGGACAGGCGGCGCCTTGGCTTCGGGATCGAGCGGCACCGAGGCACCCTTGTCGCAGACGCTGATCGCCTCGGCGAGCGCCGCCTTCTTCGCCGCATCCTCAGCCGCCTTTTTGGCCGCATCGTCGGGTTTGTCGGAAGAAGCCTGTGCAGCGAGGGCTCCGCCGGCAAGCGGCGCCAAAGGAATGAAGGAAAGGACAGCGAGGCAGAAAGGAACCAGGACGTGCACTGGCCGCGGCATGGGCGCCCCCCTCGGACGTGGGTCCGGGTGCAGCCGGACGCTCACGCCAAATTAGCACATCACGTCAACGATGATGAGTGTGGCGCTTCACATTCGCTAATAGTCCGCCCTCGTCTCGCCCCGATATCGTGGCGTCCCCAGGCGCCTGAATCAATTTGCCAAGGCGGCGTGCTAGAGGATTGTTCCGACTCGGGCTTTCGACGGGAATCGCCATGCCGCAACCGCTTAAAATCGCCATCGCCGGTGCGCTCGGCCGCATGGGCCGGCAGATGGCCGAGACCGCCGCCGCCGATCCGCGGCTGCAGCTCGTCGCGCGCTTCCATCGGCCGGGCAGCGTGGGCGAGGGGCTCCTCGAGCGCGACGAAGCGCTTTCGCTTGCCGACGTGGTGATCGACTTCACCACGCCCGCGGCGTCCGCCGAACTGGCCAAAGCCTGCGCGGCACGCGGCGGTCCGGCGCTGGTGATCGGCTCAACGGGTTTCACCGTATCGGAGTTGGCCGCAATCGGCGAGGCGGCAAAGACAATCGCCATCGTGCGCTCCGGCAGCTATTCGCTTGGGCTCAACATGCTGACCGGACTGGTCGAGCAGGCGGCGAAGGCGCTTGGGTCCGATGACTGCGACATCGAAATCCTCGAAGCGCATCATCGCTTCAAGGTCGACGCGCCGTCGGGCACGGCGCTGATGCTGGGCGAGGCGGCCGCGCGCGGACGCGGCATTGAGCTGGACGAGGTTGCGAAGCGCGCCCGCGATGGTCTGATCGGTCCGCGCCCTGCCAGCGAGATCGGCTTCGCGGTGCTGCGCGGCGGCAGCGTTGTCGGCGAGCACAGCGTGAGCTTCCTTGCCGAAGGCGAGAGGCTCACGCTCACGCATACGGCCGGCGACCGCTCGATGTTCGCGCGCGGCGCCATCGCGGCGGCACTCTGGGTCGCCAGCCGGCCGCCGGGTGAATACGACATGCGTCACGTGCTGGGCCTTTGACGGTCGCTAAAAAGGCTGAAAGCCAGCTGAAAGCTTGGCCATGCCATGACGGTATTCGCGGCGTTCGCCGTGACTGGCCCGGGAGGGGTCGGCAAGGAGGAGATGCGGCGCAGCCCGGATGGCGCGCCGCCCAGGTGGAGGAAGTTACGTGACCGGTTTTATCTCTAAACACGCCCTTCGTTCGGCGACGCTGACGCTTGCCATGCTTGCCGCGGGCGCGACGACGGCGACGGCCGCAGACAAGATCTCGATCATGGTGGGCGGCTACGAAAAGCAGATCTACCTGCCCGCCAAGCTCGCCGAGGCGCTCGGCTATTTCAAGGACGAGGGCCTCGACGTCGAACTGCTCAATGAGCCGGCCGGCGTCGACGCAGAGAACGAGATGCTGGCCGGCGCCGTGCAGGGCGTGGTCGGCTTCTACGACCACAGCATCGACCTGCAGGCCAAGGGCAAGTTCGTCGAATCCGTCGTCCAGTTCAGCCAGGCGCCTGGCGAGGTCGAGCTGGTCTCTTCCAAGCATCCCGAGATCAAGTCGCCCGCCGATTTCAAGGGCATGAGCCTCGGCGTCACCGGCCTTGGCTCCTCGACCAACTTCCTGACCGAATATCTTGCGGTCAAGAACGGACTGAAGCTCGGCGAATTCACCTCGGTTCCGGTCGGCGCCGGCAACACCTTCATCGCCGCCATGCAGCAGGACAAGATCCAGGCGGGCATGACCACCGAGCCGACGATCTCCCGGTTGCTCAAGACTGGCGAGGCCAAGGTGCTCGTCGACATGCGCACCGTGGAAGGCACGAAGGCGGCACTCGGAGGCACCTATCCGGCCGCCTCGCTCTACATGCAGACCGAATGGGTCGACGCCCATAAGGAAACCGTTCAGAAGCTCGCCAACGCGTTCGTCAAGACGCTGAAGTTCATCAACACGCATAGCGGCGCCGAGATCGCCGAAAAGATGCCGAAGGACTACTATGTCGGCGACAAGGAAGGCTATGTGAAGGCGCTCGATGCCGGCAAGGCGATGTTCACCGCCGATGGCGTGATGCCGCAGGGTGGACCGGAGACGGTTCTGGCCGTGCTCTCTGCCTTCAAGAAGGAACTGCAGGGCAAGCAGATCGACCTGTCGAAAACCTACACCACGGAATTCGTCAAGAACGTGAAGTAGCCGCAGGCCGGCGCGAGGTTCCGACCTCGCGCCATCATGCCCGCCTTGTTTCCACGTCCGCCGATCTCCTGCGCGGGGATCGCCCGCTATTGGAGTCTGTTCAACCATGGCTGTCGAAAAGACCGCTCCCGCGATCGAGCTGATCAATGTCAGCCGCCGCTTCCTTTCCCCCACAGGCAAATCGCTGACGGCGATCCGCGATTTCACCATGACGGTCGAACGCGGCGAGTTCGTCGCCGTCGTCGGCCCGACCGGCTGCGGCAAGTCGACGACGCTGAACCTCGTTACCGGGCTCGCCAGTCCGAGCGCCGGCGAGGTCCGCGTCATGGGCGCGCCGGTCAAGGGCATCGATCCGCGCATCGGCTTCGTGTTCCAGACCGATGCTCTGTTTCCCTGGCGCACGGTGATCGAGAATGTAATGGCCGGGCCGCTGTTTCGCGGCAAGCCCAAGGCGCAGGCCCAGGCTTCCGCCCGCGACTGGCTGGCGCGCGTCGGCCTGGCCCGCTTCGAACAGCACTATCCGCACCAGCTTTCCGGCGGCATGCGCAAGCGCGTGGCGCTGGCCCAGACCTTCATCAACGGCCCTGAAATCCTCTTGATGGACGAACCGTTCTCGGCGCTCGACGTGCAGACGCGTGTGCTTATGCATGAGGAACTGTTGCGCCTCTGGTCCGACGCCAAGGCTTCCGTCGTCTTCGTCACTCATGACCTTGAGGAAGCCATCGCGCTGGCCGACAAGGTCTATGTGCTCACCGCCGGGCCGGCGACGGTAAAATCCGTCTACACGATCGATCTGCCGCGCCCGCGCGTCGTCGCCGACATCCGTTACGAGCAGCGCTTCATCGACTATTCCCGCACCATCTGGGCCGATCTCAAGGAAGAGGTCGAGACCAGCTACGCCCGCGCGGCGGCGTGAGGAGAACCGACATGACAGACGCCACCGTCAACATCCCGACCGCCGCCTTCAGGCCCGGAACCTCGGATGCCGAGATCGAGGCCGCCGCCGCCAAGGCAGCAGCGCATCGCCGCCACACCGTCACGTTCTGGCGGCTGGGCATCCTGGTCGTCTTCCTCGCCCTGTGGGAAATTGCCGGCCGCATGGCCTGGATCGACCCCTTCTTCTACGCCATGCCGAGCACGATCGCCGGCCGGCTCTATGAGTGGATCACGGAGGGCACGTCGGAAGGCCCGCTGTGGTACCACCTCTATGTCACCATGGAAGAGTCGGTGCTGGGCTTCGTCACCGGTTCGGTCGCCGGCATCATCATCGGCGTCGCGCTCGGCCGCAACCGTATGGCCGCCGACATCTTCTCCATCTACATCAAGGTGATCAACTCGATCCCGCGCGTGGTGCTGGCGCCGATCTTCATCATGATCCTCGGCCTCGGCCTTGCCTCCAAGGTGGCGCTGGCCTTCGTCATGGTGTTCTTCGTCGTCTTCCACAACGCCTTCCAAGGCGTGCGCGAAGCCGATCGCGCCATGATCGCCAATGCCCGTATCCTCGGCGCCTCCGACTGGCAGCTGACCCGCTCGGTGATCGTGCCATCGGCGATGAGCTGGATATTTGCCAGCCTGCATGTCAGCTTCGGCTTCGCCATCATCGGCGCCATCGTCGGCGAGTTCGTCGGCTCGCGCTACGGCATCGGCCTCCTGATCAACATCGCCAAGGGCTCGTTCGACGCGGCCGGCATGTATGCAGCGATCGTCATCGTCATGGTGGTGGCCCTGGCCGCCGAGTACCTGATGACGATGGTCGAGAGCCGGCTGGCAAAGTGGCGTCCTCAGCCGCTGCACGAGACGCAGTGAACTGCCTTAGAGCGGTTCAGCGTTTCAAGGAATCGCCGAACCACTCTAAGCCTTTGTTTTGCGCAATTCCGGACGGAAAACCGCTACGCACTTTTCCTGGAATTGCTCTAGTTGCCTGGCAGCCGCACCTCGACCTTGAGCCCGCCTGCGGCGGCGTCGCCGAGTGTGACGCTGCCGCCGGCATTCTCGACCACCTCGTGGACGATGGCGAGCCCGAGCCCGCTGCCTTCCTCGGCCGAACCGGCTATGCGGTAGAAGCGTTCGAAGACGTGCTCCCGCTCTTCCACGGGAATGCCTGGCCCGGCATCCGACACGGTCAGCAGCGCCTCGCCGCCACTGGCGGCGAGCTTCACGGTGACGCTGCCGCCGGCCGGTGTGTAACGCAACGCGTTGTCGACAAGATTGACGATCATCTCCCGCAACATCGTCCCGTCGCCGATGACCGGCACGGGGCCGGTCTCCTCGAGGCCGAGGTCGATGTTGCGTTCGATCGCCTTTGGCGCATGTGCCTCCAGAACCTGGCGGGCAGCCTCGGTGAGGTCGATGCGATCGGCACGTGGCCGCCGGCTGCCGGGCTCGGCGCGCGAGAGCGTTAGCAACTGCTCGGCCAACCGCGCCAGTTTGCCTGAACTTGCCTGCAACGCCACAAGCGCTTCCTGCCGCCGATCCGCGGCGCTTTCGCGCAACGCATAGCTCGCCTGTGTCGACAGCAGCGCCAATGGCGTGCGCAACTGGTGCGCGGCATTGGCGATGAAGCGGCGCTGCGCCGCCATCTGCGCACGCACGCGCGCCATATATGCATTGAGCGCCTCGATCAGCGGCCTGATCTCGCTCTGCGCGCCTGTCACCTCGATCGGGTCGAGGTCGCTGCGGCCTGGCGAGCGAACCGCATCGCGAAGGCGGATCAGCGGCGCCAGCCCGCGGCGCAAGCCAAGCAGCACGAAAACGCCGGCGATCGCGACCAGCGCCAGTTGCTGGCCAAAGGCGCTCAACCACAGACGCCTCACCATCGCGTCGTGACCGCCGAGCGTCACACCGACCGTGACCGTGATCGGCGAATCCGACCCGGCGCCGATGACCGTATGACTGAGCGTTGCTAGGCGCAGACGATGATCGCGAAAACCGGTCTCGATACTGCCGCGCCGTGTCGCCTTCGGCAGGTCGGGATAGCCGGTGAGCAGGCGTCCGCCCGCGGTTTCGACATGGTAGTAGACACTGTCGCGATCACCGGTATCGAACATTTCGATCGCCGCCGGCGGAATGGTTGCGTCGAGCACGCCGTCTCTCACAGCGACCTGCTCGGCAATGGCGCGTGCCGATGCCATGAGCATCCGGTCGGTGACCAGATCGGCGGTCGCGCGCGCATTGCCATGGCTGGTCCACAGATTGATTGCGGCGAGCCCGGCCAGCGGCAGCACCACCCAGGCCAGCAATTGGATCCGAAGGCTGCTGATCCGAAGACTGCCGATTCTCATGGCGCCGGATCGTCTTGGCGCAAGAGGTAGCCGAGGCCACGCAAGGTGGCGATCTGGACGCGCGATCCCTCGAGCTTCTTGCGCAGGCGATGCACATAGATCTCGATGGCGCTGGGGTCGGCGTCGGTGTCGAAGTCGTAGATCGCCGCCGAGAGCGCCGCCTTGCTCACCGTACGTCCGGCCTTGACGACGAGCTGTTCCAGCACCGCATGCTCGCGCGGCGTCAGCGACAGCGTCGTGCCGGCAAGCGAGAACAGGCGTGTGTTGGTGTCGAAGACGAGGTCGCCGCAGGAAATGACCGGCGCGGTGCGGTCGTTGGCGCGGCGCAGCTGCACGCGGATGCGCGCCTCCAGTTCCTCGATCTGGAAAGGTTTGGCCAGATAGTCGTCGGCGCCTTCGTTGAGCCCCTTGACCCGGCCGTCGAGGCTGGCATTGGCGGTGAGCACGATCACGGGCACCGGGTTGCCGCGCGACCGCAGCCTTTTCAGCACCTCCATGCCGCCCATGCGGGGGAGGGCGAGGTCGAGGATGATCAAGGCGTGGTCGCCGGCGGCCAAGGCATGCTCGACATCCTCGCCGTCATGCACGACGTCGACGACATAGCTCGCCTGGCGCAGCGTCTTGCTCAGCCAATCGGCCAGTTCGCGATTGTCCTCGACAAGCAGCAGCCGCATCGTTTGTCGCTGTTTCCTCCCCACGGCGCCGAGCTTCGCCGAGAGCGGCAGGCGGCGTCCGAATTGGTTCCCTGAGGGAACCGATAGTATCGATCCGCCCGCAAGGCAAACGCGGTTTCCCGGCGGCCGGGAGTCCAGTCACGGCGCCAACCGGGTCACTTGCCCCCGTCATGCAAGTGATGAAACCGAACCGTTCGGTTCAATTAATGTTGATGGTTCGTGCAACCAGCGTGAACGCTGGTAGGTCTGGCCAGGGTGGCATCTCGACAGTCGCTCGCCGTAACCAGTTGATATCAAACGATAAGAGCTCGACCGCTTGGCCTTTCACATAATTTCAAGATCGAACCGAACGGTTCAGTTCACAACTTTTCGTGATTGGAATCGGCAGCAGAGCAGACCCATTTCGGGGTGGTCCGAGCGACGCGAATTTCCATCAAGGCACGCCACCAGACGGACATGACTTTGAAAATCCGGAGTACTTAGAATGACCAAGATTGCTCTTACCGCCGCTGCCCTCCTCGTCGCTACGAGCGGCGCTTTTGCCAGCAGCGACCATTACGGTTCCGACAACGTCAATCAGCCGGCCGTGACCGCTCCCGCAGGCAAGGTCGACAACAGCATCACCGGCTCGATCCGCAAGCTCGACAAGTTCGAACAGCGCGACCTCCACATCAAGCCTGATCAGAACCATCCGCAGTCGGGCCAGGGCATCTGGGGCCGCTAAGCGGCTCGGATCCCAATCAACCGCAACCTCAATTCTGAAATCTGGAGCAACTCAAATGACCAAGATCGCTCTTACCGCCGCCGCCCTTCTCCTTGCCACCGGCGCCGCTTTCGCCGGCTCGGACAATTACGGTTCGGCCAATGCCAACCAGCCGGCCACTTCGGTCGACGCCTCGTTCACCGCTTCGGTCAAGAAGTCTGATGCGAATGTCCAGAAGCCCCTGACCCAGGGCGTGGACCGCGACCTCTTCGGCAGCCATTGATCGGTTCCGATCCTCGATAGACCTCAAAGCGGCGGGCTTGTCCCGCCGCTCTGTTTTGTGAGGCGGCTATCCGTCGGCCCGGGCTTTTCCGTACGCCCGATCAGGCAATTTTGCGAGAGCCCGATCGGGGTAAGCGGTCGCGGAAGCCGAAATATTGATTGGGAATAAATCCGGGCTGTTCCGGGTCTTGTCGGCAGCGGGGCCATCCTCCCAAGGCGCCGCCGATGAAACGACAGGACAAGGAACATTGAGATGACCAGGACCGCATTCGTCGCGGCTGCCATGCTCGCCGCTGCCATGGGCAGCGCCTCTGCCGGCAGCGACCATTACGGCGCCGACGGCGCCAACCAGCCAGCCGCCGGCGCCGATCACATGATGACCAGCTCGATCCGCGAGGGCGGCACGGCGCATCACCAGGCTTCGGTAACGGCCGCAACCAGCCCGACCGTCACCGACATCATTGCCCGGCATAACGACGACGGCCTGTGGGGCCGCTGACGCCGCTTCGATCCCCCAAAAACCTCCACCCCTTTAACGACAGGAACTTTTGCAATGACCAGGATCGCCCTCACCACTACAGCTATGCTTCTCATCATGGGCTCTGCCTTCGCCGGCAGCGACCATTATGGCGCGGACAACGTCAACCAGCCGACCGCCGGCGTCGATCGCGGGCTCACCGCCTCGGTACGCAAGCACGAGTCCGCCAAGCCAGCCAATGTCGACACCTCGATGACCACCGGAGCGGCGCCGTCGCAGGCCTGGCCTGATCCGGGCCAGGGCATCTGGGGCAATTGAGGTTTCACGTCTCAGGATTTGCTAGAGCGGTTCAGCGTTTAACGGAATCGCCGAACCGCTCTAAATCTTTGTTTCTGCGCAATTCCGGACGGAAAACCGCTGCGCACTTTTCCTGGAATTGCCCTAAGGCGGCGGGCTTGCTCCGCCGCCTTTTGTTTGCGGCGGGAGATCGGCAGCTTCGGCGTCTATCCCAAATCCTTCGGCCTGACGAAATGCGTCAGCCGCGCGCCGCCGAAATCCAGATTCGCCCAGTCGCCCTTTGCTGTGAACCGCGCAAGTGCCGCCGTCGGAAACTTCTCTTCGATCTTCTTGAAAACGCTCTCATCCGACCCGGCGCCGGCCAGCCGCAACACAAACTGCTGCAGGCCGGGATTGTGGCCGATCACCACCAGATTCGTCGCCTTGACCTGCCGCACGCGCGCCAGGATGGTGGCAGGCGCCGCCTCGTAGAGCTCTTCCGCGAATTCCGCCTGCACATGCTTCGGCAGTTCCTGGGCGACCAGCCGCCAGGTATCGCGGGTGCGCAGCGCCGGCGAGACCAGCGCGAGCTCTGGCACCCAGCCGCGCCGCGAAAGCTCGCGCCCGATCAGCGGCGCCGTCTTCAACCCGCGCGGGGCGAGCGGCCGGTCGAAATCGTCAAGCTTGGGATCGTCCCAGCTCGACTTGGCGTGGCGCAGGATGAGCAGTTGTCTCACGGGCATCGATCAGGACCAGGGAATCTCGGCGTTGAAATCCTTGCCATGCCTACCACCGTATCTCGGGCCCGTCTCGACGTCGAAGGCTGCAGTCAGCGCACCAAAGACGAAGATGCCTACGCGTTGCTCGCCTCTATCCCATTTGACGGCGATGTCGGCCTCGGTGATCGACCAGGCTCCTGAACGAATATGGATTATGCCGATGATCGGCCCGGCCGCTTCGCCCTTGGCCTCGCATAGGTAAAAATAAGCTGTAGCGCTCTGCGGGCCGTCGGTCTCTTCATACTCGAAGACGCCGGCGAAATCGCCTTTGGTACGGACCGCGCTTTGGAAGATCTCCAAGGGCCACAGATCCTGACAGGTTCAAACTACGGCGTGATCCGCGCCAGCTGTTCGAGGTCGGTTTCCTCGCGCAGCGGATCCGGCGCCATCACCACCGAGCTGGCGTTGTCGGCGTCGTCGGCGAAATGCGCAAGCACGGTGTGGCCTTTTTCCATGCGCGCCTTGCCCTCGGCGACGAGGCCGAGCGCCAGCGGATAGAGCCGATGCTCGGCCTTCAGCACGCGCGCGGCTAGCGTGTCCTCGTTGTCGCCGATCATCACCGGCACGGCGGCCTGGGCGATAATCGGGCCGTCATCCATCTCCGGCGTGACGAAATGCACCGAGCAGCCATGGATGCGCACGCCGGCGCGGATCGCGCGCGCATGCGTGTCCAGACCCTTGAAGGCGGGCAGCAGGGCAGGGTGGATGTTGACCATTCGCCCCTGCCACTTCTCGACGAGGCCACGGCCGAGGATGCGCATATAGCCGGCGAGCGCCACGATCTCGGCGCCGAAGCCGGTGAGCGCGGCGTCGATCGCGGCGTCATAAGCATCCTTGCTCGGATGGTCGGCGCGCTGGATGACCTTGGTGGCGATGCCGCGCGACTGGGCGATGCCGAGACCGGCGGCGTTCACACGGTCGGAGATGACGCCGACGATTTCCGCTGGATAGCTGGGATCGGCGGCGGCCGCGATCAGTGCCGTCATGTTGGAGCCGCGCCCCGAGATCAGGACGACCGTGCGTTTCCTGCTCATAGGCCGATCGAGCCCCGATAGATGACGCCGGCGTCGCGGCGCGGCACGATGCGGCCGATCGGCGTCACGGTCTCGCCGGCTTCCTGCAGCACCGCCGCCACCTGCGCCGCCTGGCCGGAAGCGACGGCGAGGATCATGCCGATGCCGCAATTGAAGGTGCGCATCATTTCTTCCGGCGCAACGCCGCCGGCCTTTGCCAGCCACGAGAACACCGGCGGCACGTCGATCGCCTCCAGGTCGAGCTCGGCCGAGAAATCCTTCGGCAGCACGCGCGGAATGTTTTCCGGGAAACCGCCGCCGGTGATGTGGGCCAGCGCCTTGATGCCATGCGTGTTGCGGATCGCCTTCAAGATCGACTTCACATAGATGCGCGTCGGTTCGAGCAGCGCCTCGGCAAGGCTGAGCTCGTCGTTGAACGGTGCCGGATCGCTCCAGGCAAGGCCGCTCGCGGCAACGATGCGGCGCACCAGCGAAAAGCCGTTGGAGTGCAGGCCCGACGAGGAAAGGCCAAGCAGCACGTCGCCCTCAACGATGTCGTCGGTCGGCAGCAACTGGCCGCGCTCGGCCGCGCCCACGGCAAAGCCGGCAAGGTCGTAATCCTTGTCATGATACATGCCGGGCATTTCTGCCGTCTCGCCGCCGATCAGCGCGCAGCCGGCCTGCCCGCAGCCCTCGGCGATGCCGCCGACGATCGAGGCGCCCTGGTCCGGATCGAGCTTGCCGGTGGCGAAATAGTCGAGGAAGAACAGCGGCTCGGCGCCCTGCACGACGATGTCGTTGACGCACATGGCGACGAGGTCGATGCCGATCGTGTCGTGCTTGCCGGAATCGATGGCGATCTTGAGCTTTGTGCCGACGCCGTCATTGGCCGCGACCAGCACCGGGTCGGTGAAGCCGGCCGCCTTCAGGTCGAACAGCCCGCCGAACCCGCCGATCTCGCCATCCGCGCCCGGCCGGCGCGTCGCGCGCACCAGCGGCTTGATCTTCTCGACCATCAGGTTGCCGGCGTCGATGTCGACGCCCGCCTCGGCATAGGTGAGCCCGTTCCTGCGCTTGGCCTTGTCGCCCTTGCTCATCGTCGGCTCGTCCCTGTTTCCATTGCGGGCTCTTCGCATGAATGGTTTCGGGGAGCAAGGATGACGCGCGGGTGAGGGAGTTTGTTCCTGAGGAAAGTGCCGGCGGATGAGGTGATTGGCAGCTTCGCCGCCCCGCTACTTGCGCCCACCCTCCATCTCCCTCATCTTTTTTCCAACAAAAGACACGACGGGACATCACGTGACCCTTCCCAACATGATCACGATCATGCGGCTGCTGCTCGTGCCCGCCGTGGTGCTGGCCATGCTGCAGTCGCTTTGGGGTTGGGCCTTCGCCGGGTTCCTCGTCGCAGGCATTTCCGACGGTGTCGACGGCTTCATCGCGCGCCGCTGGAACCAGTCGTCCCGCCTCGGCGCCTATCTCGATCCGATCGCCGACAAGCTTCTGCTGGTCTCGGCCTTCGTCGTCATGGGCTTTGCCGGCGAATTGCCGCTCTGGCTGGTGGTCACCATGGTCTCGCGTGACGGGCTCATCGTCTGCGCCGTCCTCCTGTCCAGCGTGATGAGCAATCCGGTCGAGGTGAAGCCGCTCTTCGTTTCGAAGGCCAACACCGCCGCGCAGATCGTGCTGGCGGCGCTTGTGCTGGGCGAGCTGGCCCTCGCCGCGCATTTGGGCTCGCTGCGGACGGCGCTCATATTGCTGACCGGGGTCTTGACCGTGGCTTCGGCCGCGGCCTATCTCGTGGCTTGGCTGAGGCATATGAGCGGCTATGGCGAAGGCTCCCGGACGAGCAACTCCCAGAACGGCGACAACAAGTCGGGCATCGGCAAATCGGGCGGCTCCGGCACCGACGCCTAACTACGATGGCGCGGTGATCGCCGCTGACGACAGCTCCGGCGGGCTTCGTCGCCAGGTCTTCTTCTGGCTGGCAACGGCCGTCCTGCTGGCGCTGTTCCTCTATGTCTTCTCGGGCATCCTCCTGCCTTTCGTCGCCGGCATGGTGCTCGCCTATTTCCTCGATCCGGTCGCCGACTGGCTGCAGCGGCTCGGCCTCTCGCGCCTGATGGCGACGGTGGTGATCCTGATCGCCTTCATCGTCGTCGTGGTGCTGGCCTTGGTCATCCTGGTGCCGGTGCTGGCCACCCAGATGGCCGATTTCGCCCGCAAGCTGCCGGAATACCTCACACGACTGCAGTCGCTGATCACCAGCTTCGACCCGAAATGGCTGGAGCAACGTTTTGGCGTCAACGCTGCCGGCCTGCGCGACGGGCTGAACTCGCTCCTGACCTCGGGCTTCAGCCTGCTCACCACCGTCTTCACCTCGATCTGGAGCTCCGGCGTGGCGCTGGTCTCGGTGGTGAGCCTGTTCGTCGTCACCCCGGTCGTCGCCTTCTACATGCTGCTCGACTGGGACCGCATGGTGGCCGAGGTCGACGGCTGGGTGCCACGCGACCATGTCGAGACGGTGCGCGCGCTTGCCCGCGACATCAACACCGCCACCGCCGGCTTCGTGCGCGGCCAGGGCACGCTCTGCCTTGTGCTCGGCGCCATGTATGCCACCGGGCTCACGCTCACCGGCTTGAACTTCGCCATCCTCATCGGCTTCTTCGCGGGACTGATCTCCTTCATCCCTTATGTCGGCTCGCTGACCGGGCTGGTGCTCGCCGTCGGCGTCGCCTTCGTCCAGTTCTGGCCGGACTGGCAGATGATCGTCGCGGTGGCCTGCGTGTTCTTCATTGGCCAGCTCATCGAGGGCAATATCCTGCAGCCCCGGCTGGTCGGCAAGAGCGTCGGCCTGCACCCGGTGTGGCTGATGTTCGCGCTGTTCGCCTTCGGCGCGCTGTTCGGCTTCGTCGGCCTTCTGATTGCCGTGCCGGCTTCGGCGGCGATTGCCGTCCTGGTGCGCTTCGCCATCGCCCGCTACCTCGAATCGCCGCTCTACAAGGGTCACGCTGCCCAGCCCGTGCCGCCCTTCCCGGCCGATCGCGGCGGCGGCCACCGCTCGACGCGGGGCTGAAATGGCTGCTCAGTCAGCAGATACGCCGCGCCAGCTACCGCTCGATCTCGGCCACGGCACCGGCTATTCGCGCGACGAGCTCGTCGTCTCGGGCACCAATGCGCAAGCGGCATCGCTGATCGACCGCTGGCCGGACTGGCCGTCGCCGGTGGTCGTGCTGGCCGGGCCGCCCGGCTCGGGCAAGACGCATCTCGCCCGGATATGGCAGGAGCGGGCGCATGCGCTCGCCATCGATCCAGGCCGGATTGACGAGCACATTGCCGGCCTGGGCGTCAGGCCGGTGCTCATCGACGATATCGACAAGGCGGCGATTGATGAGCAGGGCCTGTTCCACATGATCAACGAAGTGCGCGGCGCGGGCTCGACGCTGCTGCTCACGGCGCGGCGTTTCCCCTCGGCCTGGCGCGTCGCGCTGCCCGACCTCGTCTCGCGGCTGAAGGCGGCGGCGACGATCGAGATCCACGAGCCCGACGACCTGCTGCTCGCCGGCGTCATCACAAAGCTGTTCGCCGACCGCCAGGTCGAGGTCGAACCGCATGTGGTGCAATATCTGGTGCGCCGCATCGAGCGTTCGCTCGGCACCGCCATGCGTGTCGTCGAGCGCCTCGACCGCGCCGCGCTCGAGCGCAAGACGCCGATCACCCGCGCGCTCGCGGCCGAGACGGTCAGCGCCATGGACGAGGGGCAGGGCGAGTTCGACATCTAGGGCCGTCACGCCCACAGCCGAGCCAGATGCCGGGCCAAAAGATACACGCCCGTATGCGCCGCAACGTAACAGGCGGCGACAAGGACGAAGACCATCAGGCCGGCGGACCGCGACCGGGCGACGCCGTTCTGCCACTTGCTCGGCCGGTTGTTCCAGACCCACAGGGCGGCGCACAGAATTGCCCAGACGACCATGACCGGAACCGCAAAGCCGTAATAGGCCAGGTAGGCTGGGCCGATCAGTGACAGCAGCGCCTCGAGAACAGGCATCGACAATCCCCCTTTGTCGGAAGTCTAGACCTGCGAGAAATCGGGAAGCGAGGGATTATTTGGGCCTCGCCAGGCGTTCACGTGATGAGATGCGGAGCCTGCATCGTAGCCGTCCCATTTCGGAACAGTCTTTCCGGCATCGATCTTGCAACGCCGACAATGCCGGTTGATCCCGGCCCCGGTCGCGTTCCAGATCGGGTTGTAGGCTCGCCGGGCTCGAGGGTGTTGGGGTTCTCGCCCGGCGGGTTTACCGTTCCAGCGGCCGAATGGGCTAGATCTGTTTTCCCTTCAGCCTATCCCGCAGCCGGCGCAACTGCCGCCGCCACCATGGCTTCGGCTTGCGCGGGACAAGGACCATCCTGCCGTCGATGACGGCGTCATCCACCCAGTCATGTACCTGCATGCGCCAATTAACCCCGACGCGGGCGAGGAGCGGCAACGGATCCTCGCCGGTGATCCGCGCCAGTTCCGGATCCTTAAGCGCAGGGCGGAAATCGAAACCCTGGGCGATCATCGCTCGCAGGAACACGATCTGGCGCCGCATGCGGTGGAAGTCGGTTCCCTGGCCGTCGACCATGGTGCGGGCGCCGATCCACTGGTGCAGCCGTTCGCCGGACAGCGTCTCGCCCGGCGGGCGAAAGGAGACCTGCCGGCGCCCGTCCTCCAGCCGGCTGGTCGGCGTCAGCGGATACCAGAAATCGAGCGGATCGCGGATCGGCACCCGGACACTGGCGCCGGCAAGCGCGGCCTCGGTCGCGCCGCGCCTGAGGCAGACCGCGCTTTGCGCGGCAAATCCCAATTGCGCGAGCGCATCGAGCAGCAACCTGCCGCCACCGATGCCGAAGGCAGCATTGATACGGTCGTTGATGAGGGGAGACCACAAGTCGCGCGGCACCCATGTCAGCCGCCGCCTGGCAACGTCCGCAACGACGATGATGTCGGTGTTGGCGTCCCAATTGTCCCTGTCGAGGATCGCTACAACCGCTGCTGCCAAGGTGAAGAGCCCTTCTGGTCAGGCCCCTGTGCCGCGAGACCGGCACGGCAATTTTGCGGGGAAAAGCGATGGTCGGAGTGGCGTGATTCGAACACGCGACCCCCTGATCCCAAATCAGGTGCGCTACCAGGCTGCGCTACACTCCGACGTCCCGCGGCGTATAGGGGGCGCACGCCCGGAAGGCAACACAAAAACGGAGGCCAAAGCCACCGTTCGGTTCAGCGCTTCAGTCCGGCGACCTTCCTGGCGATCGCCGCGGCTTGGATTGTTGAGTTGGCGAAGCAGCCGCGAATGCTGGGCCGCATGCCGGTGAACCAGAGCCCCGGCAGCTTCGGGTCGCTCGCGGCGCCGTTGAACAGCGGCACGCCCTTGGCGTCGAGCACGCCGAGCTTGCCCAGCATCGTTTCCAGTCCGGTGCGGTAGCCGGTCGCGGCAATGACGATGTCGGGCGCAATTCGTTGGCCATTGTCGAGCACGACGCCGTCGCGCCTGAATTCGCGCAACTGCGGCACGACGATGACGCGCCCGGCCTTAATGGCCTTGACCGCGCCGTCGTCGGCGGCGATCGCCGTATAGTCGGAGCCGAGCCGGCTGGCGCCGCCCGACGGGGCAGGGGGCAGGCCGTATTTCGTCAGATCGCCGAACACCAGGCGCTGTGTCGCCGCCATGGCCGCGTCCGCGAGCCATGTGGGCAGGTTGGCCATGAGCGGCGATATGCGGTGCACCGCTATCTTGCCGATGCGCTTGGGCAGCAGCGAAGGTCCGTTGCGCGCCGAAAGCCAGATCTGGCCGGTCTCGACGCGGGAAAGATGGTTGAGCGCGTCGAAGCCGGAGTTGCCGGCGCCGACCACCAGCACCTTCCTGCCGGCATAGTCGCTTGCCCTTCCGAAATCGGCCGAATGGATGACCCTGCCGGAAAAATCCTCCATGCCCCTCCAGGCCGGGATGAAGGGCTGCCGGTCGCGTCCGGTGGCGATCACCACATATCGCGCCGCCTTCAGGCCCTCGCTCGTCCGCAGCAGCCAATGGTCGCCACGAAATTCGATTTCGTCGACCTCGACACCGAAGGCGATTGATAGCCGGTGCGTCTCGGCGAACTCGTTGAGGTGGTGCACGACGGCGCTGCGGTGCGGGAAGGCCGGTGTCCCCGCCGGATAGGACACGCCGGGCAATGAGGAAAGGTCGCGATGCGTGTTGAGGTGCAGATTGTCGTGGCGGCGGTGCCAGGGTTCGGCCAGCCTCTGCTCGCGTTCCAGGATCTGCGTCGTCACGCCGGCCCTGGTCAGCGCATGCGCGGCGGCAAGCCCGGCGGCGCCTCCGCCGACGACAATCGCGCCGTCCAGTATCGCTGGCTCGCCGGCCCCCAACGGCGAGACTTTCGTATCCGCGCCCATTCGTGTCTTTGTCGCCGTCATCATGCCTTCAAGTGGCACGACCCTGTATCCGATGTATGCCGCTCACGGGCCAAAAGGAATAGGCGCGTGTTGCAAAGCCCCCCGGCATTGTGTCGCGGATTTTTGCAAGCGCCGGCTAATGAACCGGGTCGGCGTGGCGATGCACCAGCTTGAACGCGCCGTCCTCCAGCCGAAACACTTCCGTCACCCGCAAGGTCATCTCGGTCGCCTCGCCGTTCTTGCCGATGCGCGCCTTGGCATGCTGCAGGCCGCTCCAGAAGGCCAGATCGCCGCTCGCCGACGCTTGCAGCACCTCGAGGTCGGTGTTGCCGCCCTTGTGGAAGCTCGCGGCGTCGCGTTCGTAACGGCCGGCCACCGCATCGGCGCCTTCGAGATGGTCGCCGCGCGGTGAGAAGAATGTCGCCGGCCCGGCACGGGTGACGATCGCCTTCAGCGAGGAGGCATCGCCATTGACATAGTCCTCCGCGATCTTCTCGCGCTGCTTCATGAAGGCATCGAAGGACGAGCCGCCCGGATGCACCGTCCTGATCCATGTCTCCAGGCTGGCCATGAAATTCTCGAGGAAGGTGGCGGTGTCGGCATTGGTCACCGCGCCTTTGTCGTCCAGCAATTCCGCGACATTGCCGATATAGGCCTCCGGCTGCTGCATCACCGGCATGTCGAGGAAGGCGAAGGTTTGTCTCAGCGCATGATTGGCGCCGAAAGCGCCGAGCTTGTGCGGTGTTACGCTGACCACGCCTGCGGGCATGCCCTTGAACACGCTCTTGCCCGGCGGACGCGAGCCGACATCGAGCGCATTCTTCAGGCAGCCCGGGATCGAGCGGTTGTATTCCGGGGTGACGAACAGCACCGCGTCGCATTCGCGCATCGCCGCGCGGAAGGCCGACCACGCAGCCGGCGGGTCGTCGCCGTCCAGATCCTCGTTGTAGAGCGGCAGCTCGCCGATCTCGATGAAGCGGCAACGCACGGAATCCGGCGCACGGGCGGCCAGGGCCTTGGCGATCTTGCGGCTGAAGGACTGGGCGCGCAGGCTGCCGACAAGCACGGCGAGTTGCAGGACGGTGTGTTCGATTGCATTGGTCATGGCGAAACGTCCGCTTTTGATTGAGGGCTAACGGGAAGGCTTGCCCGGCCCGGCCGCCCGACCTTTCGATAATGTCGCCGGCGCGGCGAGGTTCCCTGCGCCTTGGGAGCGCAGGGGCGCCTGCGGCCTTGCCGCCGCGGCCATTGCACAGTAATGACGGATTGGCGCGAGATTTCCGGCTCCCGACAGGGTGTTCGAAGGTGGCGCGCCGAACAGGGTGCCCGATCGTCGGGCGGCAAAGAGGTGGTCATGTCCGCGCGCATTTTCAGTCCAGCCAAAACCGCGATGCAATCCGGCAAGGCCAAGACCGGACATTGGGTGCTGGAGTTCGATCCCGCCCAGCGCAAGAAGATCGACCCGCTGATGGGCTATACAACCTCGGGCGACATGCTGAGCCAGGTGAAGCTCACCTTCGACACGAAGGAAGAAGCAGTGGCTTATGCCGAGAAGGAAAAGATCGCCTATCGCGTCGAAGAGCCGAAGGAAGCCAAGCGCCGGCAGATTTCCTATTCGGACAATTTCCGCTATGACCGCAGGACGCCCTGGACGCACTGACTTCCCCGAGTCTCGCATCGCTTGGCGTAACGCAGCAGCCGGCCCGGCCGGCCGACGGTCCCGTAGCTCAGCTGGATAGAGCACCGGCCTTCTAAGCCGATGGTCGCAGGTTCGAATCCTGCCGGGATCGCCACCCACTCCATTGCTGTCAATCATTTCAACACCTTACGAGCCGTTTTGTCCAACCTTCGCTTGCGGTTGGGAAAATTCTGTTCACGATCTGACCTGTCAGGCATGGCATCGATAGCCTCGTCGGCGAGCCGTGCCTGATCGGCCGCGCGAGTGTAGCGGTCGACCTCTTGCAATGTGGAATGGCCGGTGACTGCCTGTATTTGCTTGGTGCTTCTGCCTGCCTCGGCAACGCGCCGAGCTGCAGCCTTGCGGAGGCCGTGCGCCGATCGTCCGGTAAGGCCAGCCTTGTCGCACCATTCGCGGAATAGATTGCCGAAACCGGCGGCCGTAAAGGGCGCACCGTGCTCGGTTACCAAGAACGTCATGTTGGTACGTTCGGTGTGGGCGAGAGCGTCGGCCAAGGCCTTATGGATTTTGATGTCCAGCTTTGCCCCAGTCTTGGATTGCTGGACCGTTATGCGGTTGCCGTGCACGTGCTGCCAGCCCATGCGCACGACGTCGCCGCGTCGCTGGCCGGTGTAAAGTAGCAGAGCCATAGCTAGGCGCGCACGGGTTCCTATAGGGTGCGCCTTCTCATAAGCCGCTATGTCGGCCTCGCTCCAATCTGTGAAGCCCTTCGTAGCTGCCTTGAAGCCCTTCACGCCATGCGCCGGGTTGCGGTCGATAAGCTCGATGTCGACAGCGAAGTCCAACAGCAGCCGCAATGCCTTGAGCAAATTATTCGCGGCGTGCGGCCGGTCCGCCATCCCGCCGATGATGGCCTTGACGTGCTTGCGTTCGAGCATGCGGACAGGATCCTGTCCCGTTGTCTGAACGAACCGGTCGACGATGCTACGGCGTACGGTTTTCGTGGAATCGCGCAAGCCGATGAACTCCGGCGACTGGTAATATGCGAGGGCGAGGGCGGCGATGCTGCCAGGCTTGTGCCGTGTCGAGCCGACGGAACGCGCCGCCGCCTTCACGCCAGCCAGCGCTGCCTGGTATTCCTGCCAGAATTCCTCGGTGTCCAACGGTGCATGCAGGTACGTCGAATAAAGGCCTTTGCGGAAGCGCAGGCGCGTCTTACCATGCCGGTCGGGCGCCGGGCTGACATGCAAGGGCAGGCCGTGTCTATTCCGCCTTGCCATCGCTCAAAAATCGATCCCAAGGATTTGCCGCCGTATCTGTTTCGTTCGGCGTCTCTATAGGAGACGTAATGACGCGAACGCCCGTTTTCGTGATGACGTACGAGAACACCTTCAGGTCCGCCGCTTGCGCCGCTTTCAACGCCCTGGTGATCTCCGCTTGGGTGATAACGGGCGCACGGCCGCTTCCAGCTTGCAATGCCTCACGTCTCCGCATGGGCAGCCTCCCGGTCAAAACGTTCGTTCAGCAGCGAGACAAAGCTGCGACCGTGAAGCAACTCGGCAATCGGCAACAACGAGGCGATCTCGACAGTCCTCTCGGATCTGATCGCGCTGCGATAGTGGCTGGTTACAGTATTTGCTTCAGCGATGCTCTCGTGGGCTCGGCCGGAATCGTCTTGCAGATTTTCCGAAAGAAGCGACAGTGCGGTGACTAGCGAGGGGTGGAAAAAATGGAAATGGCTGTCGTTGAAAGACAGTTCAGCCTGCAAAAATGTATCGATGATCGTAACGTCGATGACGGGAGCAATTTCCGGATCATCACCCGGGCCTTCATCTCCAACATGTTCTTTCAAGTCAAATTCCGCAGCAAAGTCCGGTGAGGCGAGAAGGTCCAGAGTTGCGGCAATGGCATCTCTGAACGTCAAACCGGGGACGAACGTCGCCTTAGTTGTCGGCCCCGCTTTCTCGCCAAAGTGCATCATCGATGGAACGATAAGCAGCGAGCCGAAATCACGCATATATTCTGGGGCTCGCGCCGGAGTGGGGCAAACCATCAAGGCAATCAGCAAACTGGCAGCGTCCGCCGAGGTAGCTTTTGGGACACTTCGGCCTCGGCCGCCATGCGTTAGTATTTCCTGCTCGCGACCCAAGCGGGAAATGAGCCGTGCGGTCGGGAGAGGATAGTCAAGCGCCGATGCGATACAGGCTGTCAGTTCGGTCAAGTTGGCTGGCATCTGTGCGGAACATGTCATTTTCCCCACTGTGTATCGCTCATTAATCGCCCGCTGTCAATTCCGACTGCATGATGCTCAGTAGAAGGCCCGAAAGAACGGGTCTGCAAATTTGCTGACCCTTTGATGATCGGGGATTTCTCAAAGGGGAGGGTGGTGCACGAGTCCCGATCAGCCTCCTAAATGGCGAGCGAAGGATCGCTTCTGCCGAGCAAGGCAGAATAGACAGCTCCCGCAGCGGCATTCTGCTGTCGTCTCGCGCGTCGGTACAGAGCCGATGGCTCCTTTGCGCCGCATCCCGGTTATGCCGTCCTATCGCGAAGCGCCCGAACAGCGGGCGGGGCCGAAGTTATTCTCGCCCACGTGAGAACTACCCACAAACAACCCATCTTTTGCCGACGCAAATCTGGGCTGATGGGTCCCGTTGCGCACCCGTATTTTGTTGCTACGCAAGCGGGCTCGGCATTCACGCGGCGGATTTGTGCGCCCAACCGGGTACCGCTCGGCGGCCCTTCGGAAGCGCCGGATTGCCTCCTGGACCTACCGGAAAGCGCGTGACATCTGGTCGGTGAGCGGTTTCAGCAGATATGACCAGACACTGCGCTGGCCCGTGCTTATATGAACCTCGGCCGGCATGCCGGGCTTGAGCACCCTCGCATCCCTCAGGCAAGCGGTCCTGTTCTCGACGCTGATGCGTGCCGAGAAATAGGAGAGCTGGCGCTGAGGGTCCTTGATCAGGTCTGCGGAAATCCACTTCACCGCCCCCTGGCAGGCGGGTGTCGTGCCGGCATCGAATTCCGGGAAACGGATCGAGACCGGTTGACCTGGCTGAATGTCATCTACCCGCGCCGGAGGAATGAGCGCGTCCACAACAAGATTGTCCGCATCGGGGACAATCGTCATCAGCAGCTCCCCGGGAGCGATTACCCCGCCGATCGTGTGAACGGTGGATTGCTGTATCGTTCCCGATTGCGGGGCGCGGATTTCAGTTTTGGTCAGCTCGTCCTGAGCCACGATCTTGCGTTCGTCGAGCTCGGTCCGCTTGGCTTCGGTTTCGCGCAGCTCCTTTGTCACTTCGCTGCGCCTTTGCTCGTCAAGCTGCAGAACCTGCAACTCGGTTTCGGTGATCTTGACCTGCGCTTCCGCGACGGCCGCCGCCAGTCGTCCAGACTCGCCTTTGGCCCGTGTCGCGTCCAACCTGACGTTGCTGAGCCTCTCCTTCGAAACCAGTTTCTTGGAATAGAGAGCATCCACATCGGTGAGATCGCGGCCCAGCAAGGCCGAGGATTCGTCCATTGCGGCCTGCTGTGCCTTCAGGCCTTCGAGCTGTCGCTGGATCTGTTCGGTCTGGCTGCGAAGAAGCGTCTTTTGGCCGGCCAATTCCGAAGCCCGCGTTTGGAGCAAGGCGCGCTCGCCGTCGACCAGCGCCACCACGCCCGGCTTGTTCATCTCTGCTTGAAGAGCGGCTGGAAGCTGCATTGTCGTCAGCCCCTGACGCTCGGCCTCCAGACGAGCAAGCCGCGCTGTGGCGCGGTCGAAATCCTCGCTGATGATCTCAAGGTTTGCGCGTGCCAGCGTGTCATCCAGCCTGACCAACACGTCGCCCGCCCGGACATGATCGCCATCCTGCGCAAAGATGCCGCTGATCGTGCCGCCGGCCTGGTGCTGCACCTTCTTGGTGTTGCTTTCAACCACCACGGTCGCAGGGGCGATGACGGCACCGGCGATCTCGGTCAAGCCGAGCCACAGCCCTCCGCCAACCACCAGCAGGCAAGTCACCGCCAAGCCGAGAGCCAGGCTCGGGCCGAGGCTGCCGGGCGGCTTGAGCGCGCTCGCGCCCGGGGAGAGCGAAGCAGCACCGAAGCTGGCATAGGAGCGCAGGTCCGCAAAGGCCCGAGGCAGGACGTCACGCATGTCCGCTTACGCCTCTTTGGGTCGGAATGATCGGACGGAGGGTAGCGGGAGCGGACGGTCGCGCCATGCTCGCCAGCACCTCCTCGCGGGAGCCAAACGAGCGGACCACACCGTTGGCCAACACCAAGACCTGGTCGATGTTGGTGAGAGCGGACGGGCGGTGCGCGACAACAATCACGATGCCTCCGCGTTGACGCACAGCTAGAATCGCTCCGGCGAGCGCAGCGTCACCTTCGACATCGAGGTTCGAGTTAGGCTCATCCAGAACAACGAGAAACGGCTCGCCATAGAGCGCCCTGGCGAGGCCGATCAATTGTCTCTGGCCTGCCGACAAGGCTCTGCCTCCTTCGCCGATGCGGGTTTGGAAACCCTCCGGCATATGCATGATCATCGAATAGATGCCTGCTGCTCTCGCGGCTGCGAGCACGCCTTTGGGGTCGCTCTTGCCGCCGAACCTCGAGATGTTGTCCGCCACGGTTCCATCGAAAAGCTCAACGTCCTGCGGCAGATAGCCGATATGAGCGCCGAGCGAATGCGGGGCCCACTGATCGAGAGGGGCCCCGTCCAGCCTTACTTTGCCGTTGAGCGGCTTCCAGGCCCCGACCAAGGCCCGCACCAGCGTCGTCTTCCCGGAACCGCTCGGGCCCACGATGGCCATGCCCGCGCCGCTGGACAGCTGGAAACTTACGTCGAGCACAGTCGGCTTTGGCGTGCCGGGCGGCGCCACGGTCAACGTCTCGACCGTCAGCCGCATTTGCGGCCGGGGCAACTCCATGGGTTCGATCGGGTCCTCGAAGGTCTCGAACGTTGCCCTGAGCTGGAAATAGCTATGCCGGGTCGCCAGGAAGCTCTTCCAGTTTGCAATCGCCGCATCGACCGGCGCCAGCGCGCGGCCCAGCAATATCGATGACGCAATGATCACCCCAGGGGACGCTTCGCCGCCTATGACCAGGTAGGCGCCGAGGCCGAGGACCGAAGACTGCAGCGCCATCCTCAGCGCTTTCGACAACGAGCTCGTCCCTCCTATGATGTCGGAGAGCCGCTCCTGATGTGCCAGGTAACTATAGACGATATCGCTCCAGCGTCCGGCCAGTCGGGAAGAGAGGCCCATCGCGTGAACGACCTCTGCGTTGCGGCGGCCGGACTCGGCAAGCGCGTGCTGCGAGATCATGGCTTCGGATGTCAGTCTGGCAGGCTCGCGACCGAAGATCTCCGCGACTGCGGTCAGCGCAACGACGGCAAGAGCGCCGGTGGTCGCCAGCACGCCGAGCGCTGGGTGCAGCATATAGATGATCAGCAGATAGAAGGGGATCCAAGGCGCATCGAATATGACGGTCGGCCCGGATCCCGAAAGGAAGCCACGCAGGTGATCAAGATCCCGCAACGGATTGAGCCTGTCCGCCTCCCGTCCGGCCTTGAGCGGCAAAAGCACCGATATCGCGAATGCCCTTTGGTGAAGATTTCTGTAGAACCGGCTGGCAATCCGGACCAACAGGCGAAGCCGCACGAAATCGAGCAGCCCATAAGCTGCGTAAAGGCCCAGCATTCCAATCGTCAACCCGACGAGGGTCGGAACGCTCTGGGAGGGCAGCACCCGATCGTAGACCTGGAGCATGTAGAGAGAGCCGGTCAGCGCCAGGAGGTTCGTCACCGCTGAAAAAAGCCCAACGCCAAACAAGCCTTGAGCGCAGTCCGACATTGCGATCCGTAAAAGGGAGGAGAATTCTTGCTTGGTCTTCATTGCCTTCCGATTTCACGCGGATAACCGCGCGGCTTTGTTGGCGCTGCCCGAGGTGGGAAACCTTGACTGCATGGATATGCCTGGTCCGACCGATTGCCGGACGTGAAGCGTCGCTAATGTAGCCTAGTTTAATCCAAATGAAGCGAAATCGTGGCCCTGTCCCAAAATGGGGCAGTAAATCGGTGGACAGCGGGGATAATGTCAGGAGAAAAGCTTCGTGTACCTTCACGGACGAAGCGAGATTGGACTGAAAACATTGAATTTTTCTTGGAGGATGACAAGGAAGGAGCGGAACACAATCACTTATTTTGACCGGCGAAATCGGTATGTGATTTCTGTCTAATATACCTTTCGTCTAGGCAAGCGGTGCTGGGGGCGTTGCCGAATGACAAAAGGAACTAACATGGCAACTCTGCACTATGCGTCGGGCGGTTCGGCCACCGAAGTTGCGACCGCTGGATTCAATCTCGTAGACGTTCAGTATCTTTCCCAGGTGAATGCACTTCCCGACGGAATGAAGGGACTGGTCTATCTCAGCGCCCATGACGGCGTTACCCAATCGTTCATCGACAAGGTCACCCCTTTCCTCAACAATCCGAAGGTTTTCGGATTCTTCCTGATGGACGAACCGGATCCGACCGGAAGATGGGGTACTTATGCCAGCGCTGCAAACCTGAAGGCGGAATCGGACTGGATCCACTCACATTTTCCAGGTGCGAAAACCTTCATCACGATGATGAACATGGGGTCTTCCACCAATCCGGATTTCACCAACACCTATAATCCTGCAAACACCGGCATCGACTATTACGGTCTTGATCCCTATCCGGTGCGCACCGGCACAACCACCGTCGACTACAACATGATCGACAGGGCCGTGGCCGCGGCCGTGAAGTCCGGCATCCCGATCGACAAGGTCATTCCCGTCTACCAGACATTCGGCGGGGGCGGCTGGGAAACCGACACGGGTGGAAAGCACGTCATGCCCACCACGTCGCAAATGCAGACGATGATGGACCACTGGGCCAAGCTCGTGCCGTCGCCGGCATTCGACTACGCTTATGCGTGGGGTTCGCAGAATGGCGACACCGCGCTTGAGAATTCACCGGAACTGCAGGCGTTGTTCCGGCAGCACAATGCCAGTTCGACTTCGTCGACGCCGCCAGTGACCACCGATCCGACACCGCCAACCACTCAGCCGACACCGCCGACCACTGATCCGACACCGCCGACAACCGTGGATTCTTCAAGTGGCGACCATGTGGTCCATGGAGGCAAGGGCAACAACACCTATCATATCAGCAACGCCCACGACAAAGTCATGGAAGCCAACGGTGGCGGCTTCGACAAAGTGATGGCTTCGGTCAGCTATGCCCTGTCCACCGGCTCGCATATCGAGCAGCTTTCCACCTCCAGCACGCGCGGCAAAGCCGCCATCGATCTGACGGGCAACGAGTTTGGCCAGACGATCACCGGCAACAACGGCGATAACAAGATCAACGGCGGCGGGGGGTCAGACCTGTTGAAGGGCTATGGTGGACACGATGCCTTTGTGTTCAACACGGCGCTTGGCCCGAACAACATCGATAGGATCGCCGATTTCAACGTTTTGCGCGACAAGATCTATCTCGACCACGCCATTTTCGCCGGGCTTCAGCAGGGCGCACTTGCAGCCGGCAGTTTCCATGTCGGTCACGGCGCGCATGATGCGAGCGATCACATCATTTACAACAGCTCAACAGGAACGCTCTCCTTTGACAGCGACGGAGTTGGCGGCCATGTGCAGACGCAATTTGCGAGCCTTGCCCCGCATCTGCACCTGGGCGAAAGCTCCTTCTTTGTGACCTGACGAGGCGCCTTACCGGCAGGAGTGGCCATCGCTCCTGCCGGTCGGCCGTGGAGACCGGACGTAGGTCCTTCATGGCATGTACAGCTTCGACGAAGTCGAAGTAATCCGAGCTCTCGGCTGTTGGCGTTAGCCCTTCTGTCAGCCCGCGGACGGCAATTGCCGCATTCCTTGGACATCAGGTCCCTTCGAAATTCTTTGATCGCTGCGTCCGCGGACCATGGTCCTCGCGCTTTTTCTCCGCTCGCGGGAACATATTGACACGATCGAGGTTGGTGAAGGTTGTGGAATAAGGGTGCGGGAGAATGGCATGCCGAGCTACCAGGTCGAGGAGATTTTCGCCGGAAAGGTGATTGTCTCGCACAAGATCGTCGCGCCAACGCCCTTCCGAGCTGCAAAGCTCGCTACCAATCGGGACGTTACCCTGCGAAATTCCGAGGTTCGATGGATACGGGTGTTTGAAGAAGACAGGCGGCACCGGGCGTATGAATACACCGTCATCGAGAGACCGCAGTTCGTATCGCGCGCTGGGCCATCATAAGCTCGCCATCGGCATCGCGTTTAGGGCCAGCTTTCTCGGAGGGGCCATGCCGTGGCTCCATCTCCGCATTCGATAGTGAAACACCGCTCGTTCGGTCGGCAGTAAACCGCTTGGGCGATGCTCGTCGGACCCGCATCCGTTTTCAATAGCAGTTACACTGACAACGGCGCCGAACCGCTTAGTTTCCGTCATTCGAACGGACGAGGACAAGTCCAGGGGCCGTCCCTAGCTTTGATGGTCGACTGACGCATTCCTCGCAAAGACAGCGGGCCATGAAAGACTATCCAAGTTCCAGCCATGTTGGGCAGCTGGTAGACCGCAGCTTTTGGGGAGTGGCTAAATGAAGCCGCACCTGGTCTGCGTCGGTGGCGAGGATCACGCGCTGCGAGTTCCATTCCTCACGGAGGTGCGTGAGAGGGGCTTCCAGATCACTGCCGTTTCGACCTGCGACGGCGCCTCGTTCCTAGGACATGGGATAGCGCACCGGCGCTATGGCTTCGACCGCTTTAGCAATGGCAGCGGGAAAGTGGGCACGATCAGGGCGTTGCGTAAATTGATGGCCGAGTTGCGCCCCGACATCGTGCAGAGCTTTGACACCAAGCCCAATCTCTTGACCCCACTCGCGGCGCGAGGACAGGTGCCGGTTGTTCGTACCATCAACGGATTGGGCTGGACGTTCTCCTCGCATGCGCCGCGCGCGCTGATGCTTCGGCCGATTTTCTGCGGCCTGCAGTGGATGGCGTCGTTCTGGACGGCGGCGACAGTGTTCCAAAACCACGACGATCAGTCGTTCTTCGAACGGTATCGGCTGCTCGCACACGGCGAAAAGCGTATCATCGCCGGCTCCGGCATCGACGTTGGCGCATTCGCGGCTGCGAGGCATCTTGGCCCGCCGGCCGCGACGGTGCGCCAGGAACTTGGGCTTCAATCGGTTGAAGTCGTGATGTTTGTCGGCCGGTTGACTCGTCAGAAGGGAATCCCGACGCTCCTCAAGTCCGTACCAAAGGTTCTCGCCAAACGGCCGAATGCACGCTTCGTGCTGGTTGGGCCCTGGCAATCCGAAGGGCCCTTCGCCGTCGACGAATCGGAAATTCGACAGCTTGGTTCCGACGTGATCGTGTTGGGAAAACGCCGGGACGTTCCCGCCCTTCTGGGCATCGCTGACGTGTTCGCCTTTCCAACCGAATACCGCGAGGGCGTTCCGCGCGTCCTCCTGGAGGCCGGGCTTGCGGGGCTACCCATCGTTGCTTCAAGGATGCCCGGCTGCACCGATGTCGTCCAGGATGGCTGGAATGGCTATCTCGTCACGCCGCGCGACCCGGACGCACTGGCTGGTCGCATCATCGACCTGCTCTCGAATCGCAAGCGCGCCGTGACCATGGGCGGCCGTTCCGTCGACCTCGTCAAGGAGCGTTTCGCTCTTCCCGGAGTGGTCGACCAATATTGCGATCTCTACAGGGGCGTACTTGCGGCTCAGCCCAGAAGCGGTGTTGCGCATGCAATCTCGGCGGACGGAGTCGCAAAGCGCCGATTGAGCGAGGCGCGCCGATGATAAGGGATGCATTGCTTGGCGCGGGCGTCGCCTTGTCCTTCGCGTCGCAAATATCCGTGCCTGGTTTGCCATTCGGCTTCGGCGAACTTTTTCTCGCCCTTTGGATCATGCTGTCGGTCGGCCGGACATTGGCGGGCGGCCGGATCGAAGCGACGCCGGCCTTTCTGCAATTGGCGAAGTTCTGGTTGCTTTTGTCGCTCACTTTGGCTGTCGGCACCGTTGTCGGCTACTTCACCTCGGTGCTCTATCTGACAGGGCTATTCCACGACACGATGGCCTATGTGCTGCTGGCGAGTGTCACCTGCCTTGCCGCATTGCAGCCAGACGCTGCGTTGCGCCTGCGTCGCAGCGCTTGGTGGGTGATCGCCATCGCTACTGGCGCCTTCATTGTGCAGCTTGGGCTCGCATGGGGTTGGATCCACCAGTCCGGGGTCGAGCCATGGTATTGGGATCGCTTGCGCGGCTGGTCCGAGAATCCCAACCAGCTCGCCCTCTATTGCGCGGTCTTCGGTCCGCTGGCGCTGCACCTTGCGGTGACCACAAACAAGCGATGGGCCCAGTTCCTCGCGCTCTCCAGCCTTATCCCGATCTTTTATGTCGGACGGCTGACCAAAAGCGACACCTATCTCTACACGACCATCCTGAGCTGCCTCGTTTTCCTTGGTCTGCGGCTGAGGGCGTGGTTCGCATCCGGCGCCGGCGCGGCCAGCCTTTCCCGGCAGATTGTGCTTCTGCTGATCGTCGGCGCCGTTCCGTTGGCGATCGCGGCCGCACCCTATGCGATCGCCGAGGAGAGCAGCGTGGCGCAGTTCGCCAAGAGCCTCACCAAAGACGGAGGCGGGGAAGCGACTGCGGAGACTTTTGACCTACGGGTCTTTCTGTGGGGTGAGGCGATCGAGAAGGGACTGGAGTCCTGGTCGCTTGGTCTTGGTCCGGGCCCGCACCTTGAACGTCCGCCGGTCGCGGACAGGCAGTTTCTGGAACGGCCTTTCGAAGCCCACAACACAATTCTCGATCTCTACCTTCAGGGCGGTCTGGTGGCGGTCTTGGCCTTGGCGTGGATTGTCGCATCGGCCGCCATGTCCGCCTGGCGCAGCCGGTTCGACGCGCTGTCGGTGCTTCTTGCTTCGGTGGTCGTCTTCAGCATGCCACATCTGACCATCCGCCATCCGGTCGTGTGGTTCGTGCTGACGTTCTGCCTTGTTGCGGGGATGCGTCCCGAGGCCCGGCTGCGGCCCCAGCATGTAAGGGTGGCGTGATGTGTGGGATTGCTGGAATTCTGATCCCGCCGGGGCAAATGGACCCGCACTTACTTGAGGTGATCGGGCCGATGACAAGATCGCTTCGGTACCGCGGACCGGACGGCGAGGGGCTCTGGATGGATCGTGACGCCGGCATTGCATTGGGCCACCGGCGGCTTGCCATCGTCGACCTGTCAAGTGCCGGGCGCCAGCCAATGCGCTCCGCCAGCGGGCGGTACGTAATCACCTTCAACGGCGAGATCTATAATTTCCGCGACTTGCGGCGCGAACTCGAAGGCGCTGGTCAGCAATTCCGTGGCACAGGCGACACCGAGGTCCTGTTGTGCGCCATCGAGGTGTGGGGCCTTGAGACGGCCCTGCGGCGCTGCGCGGGGATGTTTGCCTTCGCGTTGTGGGATCTGAAAACCAGGACCCTTCACCTGGCCCGCGACCGAATGGGCAAGAAGCCGCTTTACGTCGGGTTCGCGGGCGGTGCCCTGGTCTTTGCGTCAGAGCTGAAGGCAATCAGGTGCTTTCCACTCTTCTCCTCCGAGCTCGATCTCGATGCCGCCGGATCCATGTTGTCGAAAGGATGGGTTCCGGATCAGGCTTGCATCTGGCGCGACGCGTTCAAGCTGCCTCCGGGTTCGGTGCTTTCGGTCAAATCTTCGGACAAGGCGAAAGCGGGCAGTGCGGTTTCACTTGCCCAGCGTGTCGATCACTGGTGGTCGCTGGCCGAAGTCGCCAAGAGGGGCCGTGCTGAACCGGCCGTCGGCAGCGACGAGGACTTGACCGATGAACTCGACGAGCTGCTTCGGCTCGCAATTCGCGAGCGGATGATCGCCGATGTGCCTCTGGGCAGCTTTCTGTCCGGCGGGATCGATAGTTCCACCGTCGTGGCTCTGATGCAGGCGCAATCCAGAAGCCCGGTGCGTACTTTCACCATCGCGTTCGCGGAGGGGGGATTTGACGAAAGCGGCTATGCAGCTGACGTGGCAAAACATCTCGGCACCGAGCATACGGAGCTTCGCCTTTCGCCGGAGGCGGCACGCCGTGTCATTCCCGAGCTGCCCCGGATATGGGACGAGCCATTCGCCGACGAGTCGCAGATACCGACGCTGCTGGTGGCGCGGCTCGCTCGCCAGCATGTGACGGTTGCTCTGTCAGGCGATGGCGGTGACGAGTGCTTCGCCGGCTATGGCCGCCATTTCATGGCGGATCGGCTGAAGCGGCAGCAAAGCCTTCCCTTGGCAGTGCGGCGCACGATGGCCACGGGTCTGGATTTGCTGGCCCGTGCAGCACGCGAGGATATCCTGGGCAGGCTGCCCCTTGCCGCGAATGTCCGCCACATGCTGCGCCCCGATCGGCTCAATCGTTTCGCCGGCTTGCTCGGCGCAAGGCATGAAGACGAATTGTATGAGCGGCTGGTAACGTCACCGACCGCAAACCTCTCGCGCCATTTTCACCGCGCCTCGGTCGCCGAAGCGCCGAGGCTCGACGGACTGCTGTCGCGCGTTCTCTACGACGACATGGCCGGCTATTTGCCCGGCGACATACTGGTGAAGTTGGACCGGGCGACCATGGCCAACGGGCTCGAGGGCAGGTGTCCCTTGCTCGACCACCGGGTCGTCGAGTTCGCCTGGCGCCTGCCGTCGGATGCGAAAGTGCGCAACGGCAAAGGAAAATGGATCCTTCGCAATCTGCTGCGCCGTTATCTTCCGGACCGGCTGATCGACCGGCCGAAGCAGGGTTTCGACGTTCCGGTCGGCGCATGGCTGAGAGGTCCACTGCGCAGCTGGGCGACCGATCTTCTCGCAGAAATCCGGCATGATGGCGACGAGGTGCTGGACGCCGCCAAAGTGGACGCTTGCTGGCGCGATCACCTGCGGGGGCAGGACCGCTCACGCGAATTGTGGCCAGCGTTGATGTTTCAGGCTTGGCGCAACGAGGCCACACAAGCGCCGCGCGTGATCCCATCGCGCGAACTCGACATGGCAGGAGTATGAAAATGGCAAGTTCCGCCGTCAGCCGGATGAAGCTTCCGCGAGCCGTTCCCCAGCATGCCCCAACGGTTGTCGAACACAGGGATCGCATACGGCCGCCGCGCGAATACCATCCGTCAACGCCCGCACACGACTTGGTGGCAGTCCTGGCAAGAAGAAAATGGCTGATCCTTGCCTTTGCGGTCGTCGGTGGAATCCTTGCGGCACTTGCAGGTCTCGCCCGGCCCGTAATGTTCGAGGCGACTAGCCAATTGATAATCGATCCGCCGTCACGCAGCTCGCTTGCTCCCGGTGGATCCTCCGCGCAGGACCTGATCGATGCCAGTATCGACGATCACATCACCATGCTGTCGTCGCAAGGCCATATGCGTCGTGTCGCGACGGCTCTGCATGATATGGAGGCGGGGGTGCCAGGGCAGGGCGTACCCAAAACCGAAACGCCGGGGCCAGGTCCAGGTCCGGCGACAAGGTCACGTGCTGCCGGGATCATCGAGCGACTTTGGCCGCAGAGCGCGCAAGCGGCGATCGATCCTGACCTGAAGCTGCTGAGGAATAGGATAAGGATTGGGCAGGAATTGCGTTCGAGGGTGATCTCGGTCGCTTTCGCGGACGAAGATCCGGTACGGGCGGCCATGGTGGCCAATACATTCTCCCAGGTTTATATCGACCAGCTCGCGAAAAAGCGGCAGGCCGAGGATGAGTTGGAACTCAAGGTAGTGACCGCCAGTCTCCCGGCTGTGCAAAGCGATCTCGTTGCGGCTACCGATCGGCTGGAGAAATACAGGTTGAGCCATGGGGCCGTCGATCAGGGCGCGGCCGACAATACAGCCAGGGAAAGGGCGGATCTCAGCCAGCAGATATCGATGTCCAAGGCCGATCTCGCGGCAATGGAAGCACGCCTCCAGCATATTCAAGATCTTCCCAAACAGGGCGCGGCAGTCGCCTCGTTGGCCGAAGCCATGGGCATGCCGGACCTGGCCGACCTCGCGGCTCGCCAGGCCAAGGCGCCGGCGGACAAGGATTTGAGCGCGAGGATCGACAACGAGATCCAGCAGGGCCTGGCGAGTATCGAGACGCAGGTGAGCACGTATCGGGCCCAGGTCAAGGCCCTGGAAGATCGCAAGAATGTTCTCGATGTCGTCGTGGCCGACACCGCCAACCGGCTTTCCGGCTTGCGCGCGCTCGAACCGCAGGTCAACCTGCTGACCCAAAGATACAATGAGCTCCTGGGCCGGCAGCAGGAACTGACGCGGCGCATCGGCGCTCCTTCGGCAGGCGTGTCGATCCTTTCTCCGGCATGGCCTCCGGCCAAGCCGCAAACCCTGCCGCCGGTTTTCCTGGTGCCGCCTGGGATGATCGCTTTCGCCATACTCGGCGCAGCCTTTGTGCTGTTCCGCAACAGATTCAATCGCACCCTGCGCGGCGAGGCGGAGACCGAAGCAGCGCTCAGGGTCCCCTGCATCGGTCTTATTCCTGAACCCGCCAAGATCGCCCTGAAACAGTTGCGGGAGTTGGTTCTGGATCAACCCAAATCAGCCTACAGTCGCGCCGTCACGTCGCTTTTGGTTACGGCGGCGCCAAGTCAAGCCAGGGCACGTTCCCCACATACCATCCTGGTCACGTCCAGCCTGCGCGATGACGGTGCGAATGAGCTGGCCTGGAGCTTGGCGCTGGCCGCTACACGACTGGGCGGCCCGGTTCTTCTGATCGACCTCGAGCGCACGCATCATCCGCTCACGCAAGAATTTGTTCGTCAGGGCGGCGGGCCGAAGGCTCACCGTTCATTCGGCGACTTTATCCGCAATCGCTGTAGTCTTGAGGATGCCGTTATGAGCGTACCTGGCTCCGGCGTCGACCTGATGACCGTTGCGCCGGCCGACGATCTGCTTGAGCTTCTTGCGCGCGCAGACAGCCTCGAATGCAGGGATGAGCTGCAGGCTGAATACAGCCTCGTCATCATCAACGGGCCGTCCGGCCTTGTCGGGCCGGAAGCGAGCCTCCTGACGAGCTGGGCGGGCGCGATCCTTCTCGCCATTCGTTGGAACAGGACGCCGCGCGATATCGCTCGCGGCGTTTTGGAGCTGCTTCAGAGGGACCGCCAACACTCAATTCCGATAGGAAGCGTCCTTACCAGGGTCAATCTGAAACGACACGCCAGGTATCGGTTCGGTGACAGCGGGGATTTGTTGCTTGCGCGGATACCGTGAGTCCGGCCGCGCTATGTCGAGTGTTGAGCCGTGATCGTCGAGCTCTTCGGTCCGCCAGGTTCGGGCAAGACGACCTTAGCGCACGTTCTTGCCAGGCGGTTGCGCGAAGACGGATACCGTGCCGAGGTTGTGCGCAGCTACCGGCCAGCGATCAGATCCGGAACACTTGATCTGGGCGTCCTTCTGTTCGTGTCGAGGATCGTCTCGGCGATCGTTTCCACGGCGAAGGTCATTTTTTCCCGACGGAGCGGCGGGTCAATTCTATCGAAATCCCTGCTGATGCTCAGAGCGATGCCGCCGAAAAAGCCGATCTGGCGTGCCCGGATCTGGCAGGAAATACTGAAGCTGTCGCATGCTTGGGATCGAGCCAAGCTGGCCACTGACATTCTCATCTTCGATGAGGGATATGTTCAGGCAGTCGGATCCTTGGCGTTGCTCAACGGGAATGCGGACAAAGCCGTTCTCGAAACGATGCTAGACGATGTGCCGGTTGCGGATATCACGATCAGAGTTCTGGCGCCGCGGGCGACGGTCGCGGCTCGTCTTCGCCAGCGTATGGAGCGTGAGCCCCCGGCAGAGCGGCTCTTCGAGGCCGATTTCGAAGTCAACATGCGTTCCCTCCGCGTTTTTGAGACCATAAGCGACATACTTGCCGTGTCAGGCCGAGACGTTGTTTGCGCGAAGACTTCGAGCCAACGTTCGACCATGAAAAGCACGCAAGCCGTCGAGCGGGCGATCATCGCCAGATACATTCTAGGCGCAACGGATGGCGAGCGGCGGCGGGTCGAGCAGCCGTCCGGAGCAGTAGCGCTCCGCGGGCCATAGGTCGCCATCTTATGGCCATCCAACCTGCTGGTCCAACTCGGGAAAACAGCTGATACGCTGAGAAGACGTTAGTCGCCAGCCGCTTGCCGCATCTGCCATCGACGTTTCATTTCCGCAACGGATCGAATCGGCATTTGGATGTTCGCCATCATTCAGGTGAATGATGGCGCGATCCGACAGCCCCCATACGCTCCTTTTCCAGTCGTTAGCCATTTCTCGGAATCGCGAACCAATGTCCTACAGCGACTTTCTGAGATCTAGGGAGGGGCGAATAACAGCAAGCCCGATCGGCAAGATCGTCCGCACGGCGGGCGGCGTTTCGGCGATGGCGATTGCAGGGCAACTCACCCTGGTCGCCACCATTCCTATATTGGCCCGCCTCTACTCCCCCGCCGACTTCGGCGTCTTCACGATCTATCTCTCAACGGTCAACATACTCGGCGCAGTCGCGGCGTTGCGCTTCGAGCCCTCGCTCTACGGGGTCAAGGAAACCGAGCAGACCTACGTCACCGTAAAGCTCATCGTGCTGGCGATCTTGACGACCGGCGTCCTGGCCTTCGCGGCCGGGCAGATGCTTTTGAGCTTTGCGCCGGCCCAGCTCAGACACCTTTTCTGGCTCGTTCCAATCGGCATGAGCGGCGCCGCGCTCGTCGAAACGATGAATTGCTGGGCTTTGCGTGCCGGCCTGCTGCGCGATTTCGCTCTGGGTCGGCTGATCCTGCCGGCCACGATGGCGCTCCTGCAATTGGTCTTTGGCCTGGCCCATCTCGGGGGTGAAGCGATGGTGCATGCGCATGTTCTTAGCCAGTTCATTTTTCTCGTCTTTCTGGGCTTTCGGATTCTGAGTTGGGACGACGTGCGCGGCATCTATCGAGCGCCGTGGAGAAGTGCCTTGGACAAGGCAGCCAGGGAATACAAGTTCCCGTTGTTCGACATCCCCGCCACCCTCGGCAGCTATGCAATCAACAACCTTCCGGCAATTCTCGTGGGTTCGTTGTTCGGCGCAGCTTTCGCCGGTTACCTAGGCGTCGCGACACGGCTGGTGACAGGGCCTATAGTGCTGATAGCCACTCCGCTGAGCAACGTGTTCGTCGCCGAGGCGAACAGGAGCAGCGATCGTGCGCATATGCTCGGCGTCGCGCGTGGCCTCCTCCTCCTTGTCACGGGCCTCACGGCGTTGCCGATACTGGCGCTTGGGCTGGCTGCTCCGTACCTTGTCGTCCCACTCCTGGGCGAGGCCTGGCTCCCGACGGCGCAAATCATGACTGCCTTGGCATTCATGGGCGCCATGCAGGCCTTGTCGACACCGCTCAGTGAGGTTCCTGCCTTGTTGCGGCGGCAAGAGGTGCGGCTGGTCGTCGACGCGGCGCGGATGGTGCTTGTCTTTGGTCCGCTGCTCGCCGGCGCCAAGGCTGGGTGGGAAGCTATCGACGTCATCTATCTCATGGCTATTGGCGGAATGGTCGGGTTTGCCATCAAGACCGCAGCCTCACTGTACCTTCTGAAACGGGACACCGAGCCGGCACAGGCAACATCGTCGGGTCCTTATTCGATCGCGAGGAAACAGCACGATGAAGCTCCTGTCGAGTAGTGACGCGCATCCTGAAAAAGCTGTGCCCTCGCTAGAGCGGGCAGTCGCCGGCAAAAGCGAGACAAATCCGTCGGCACTTGGCCCCGTGGCCAATCTCGCTCATGCCCCCGACGCGTCATCCGCGCGCCCATTCATTTCCGTTGCCGTTCCGACGTTTCGCCGGCCGGACACCATCAGGCGCACCATCGACAGCATCATGGGGCAGGACTTTTCCAACTGGGAGCTTGTCATCAGCGACGACGAAGGACCCAACGGATCGAGTTGGCCCATCTTGGAAGGTTACGCGCGACGCGACCCGCGCATCCGGATCGTCGAAAACCGCAGGGGCCGGGGGCAAGTGGAGAACACCAACAACGCCATGCTTGCCTGCACAGGCAAGTGGATCAAATTGCTGCATGACGACGATTGGCTGGCCCCGGGAGCTCTGAAGAGATTCGCCGAGATCTCGGTGAAATATCCCTCGGCAGCGTTCATGACCTGCGCGGCGCATGTTGTCGAGGAAAACCGGATAGTGATGCGGTCGGACCCGCCGGAGCAGAACCGGGTCTCGCTCTATTCGAGCCAGCAGTGCCTGACGGACCTCTACCTGGTACGAGTGACCAGGAGCCTTGGCATCATTCCCTCTACGCTGCTGATCAGCGCCGCCGTGATCCACGCCGGATGCCAGATGCGCGCACACAAATCCATCCCGGCGGGTGTCGATCAATTGTTCTTTGTCGATCTGGCCCGTTACGGCGAGATGGTGGCAATCAACGAAGGGCTGATCTTCTATGATGCGACACATCATCCGAGCATAACGACCTCGAAGAGCTACGAGGACGTGGATGAGGTCACCCTTGCCGTCAAACAGCTCAATTGGCATCTGATCGAGGATAGGAGGGGCCTCCCGAAACCGGAGCCGCTTTTGCGTGCGCTGCGAGTCGCTCGCATCCCGGCGAGGTTCCGACATCAGTCCTGGCGCACGACAATGCGAGACGCCGTGCAGATCCTTCGGCCATCCGTTATGAAGATCGCGAACCAGTATGCCCTGGAATACCTATTCAGGATCCGACCGAAACTCGGCGCACTGCAGACCCGTAAACGCTGATAATATGCTCCTTGGGTGCTAAGCCCTGTGCGAGGAATTGCGTTGGGATCCACGGGCCAGGTCGATACCGCGACCCTACCTCACCTGGCTGATGCCGTAGGAACAAGGCAGGGCAGTCATTTGCGCGGACGAAATGAGCGGTTTCGGTCTCGAATGCATCCCCACAAAAGGAACGGAGCCGTTCGCGCATCCGTGAAACGCTCGCAGATGTGGAGCAAGGGGGCGCTCTTGGAAAGCCCAGGCGCGTTATATAATCGGAAGGTTGTGGTTCTAGGGCAGCACCGAGATGCGCCCCAGAAGAGCGACCAATTCCGCCTGGCGCCTTGTCTCTGTCTTGGCAAAGAGCGAGGCGAGCTGGGTGCGGATTGTGGTTCGGCTGAGCCGGCTGCGCTCCGCAATTTCCAAAGGGGCATCGCCACTCGCCAAGCGCAACGCCAACTGCGTTTCGGCGCCGGTCAATCCAAACATTTTCCGCAGGGTCTCCGGATTGGGCCCCGTTCTCGGCTGGCGATCGAGAAGCGCGACAATGACCGACCCATCGGGGGTGACAACGCCTTCTTCAGTCATGATAACCGGCCGGTCGCCAGCATTGCGGATGACGATCCAGGACAACGATCCGGCAGCAAAATGAGCCGGCACGCCAGCTATCAGGATTCTTAGCGCCGCAGATAGATCGCCGGGCGAATCCAGGGAATCCGCACAGGCCTTGAGGATGGTTTCGGCGGCCGCATTCCATTCGAGCACTCTCTTTGCCTCACCCAGCACAAGCCACCCGCAGCCAATGCGCTCGAGCATGCCAGTTATGGAATTAAGGCACGGCCGCACGCATGTGCCAGCTGTGGTCGGCCTGATGGTTTTGCGAGAGGCGCTTCGCGCGAAGGTGGTCGTTGTTCTGCTGCCGGCATCGGCCGCTACCATGCCAACCATTGCGATCGGCCTCGTGCCATTCCGTCCGCTGATCAGGTTCATGGATCATCCGTCCTCGTTCTCTGCCTCTGCCATCCGTGCCAGAGACTGGGTTCTGGTTTTCCATAAGGCCTTGATTTTTGGCGATCTGGAAGCAGGCAGACGTACTAGGTGTCCGGGTGACGGTCTAACCTCGACGAGCTAAGCCGAAAGTTGTAGTTAGGTTGGACGGGTTGCCGAGGAGGTACAATCCTGTCGCGAACTCATCTGGCGTCGACGGTTGTGCTGGTTGCTACGCTGCTCTTCGAGGCAAGCGTTTACCTGTCGGGTGCCATAGACCCAGCTTTCCTCGAATTCATTCCGGCGATAGTTGTCATCGCCTTCCTGGAAAACCGCCGGATCGCAGTCGGATCAACGCTCCTGATGGCGGCTGTCGGCTTGGGTGCCCGGATGAAGGGCCAGCCTCTCGCTGATGACTGGGTCCGCGCAATCCTGCTGGTGGTTGCCGGAGGCGTGATAACCTTTCTTTTCGATCGCTCCAGGCAGAGCTTAAGGGCCGCACTGGATGTTAAACTCGCTGCCGTCGAAGCCGCAGAGTCACGTTACCGCCGCGCGTTTGAACGAGCTGCGCTGGGCTTTGCGACTGCGAACGACGGAGGAGAATTGCTATGGCTGAACAAACGGCTCAGTGCCTTGCTCGGCTACCTCGAGGACGATCTTGTTGGGCGGCCCCTACACGAGCTTGTCCATCAAGATGATCGAGCGCTGCTCAAGAATTCGCTCGCCGCATTGACATTTGAAGCCCCGTGGTTCGGCTCCGAAATGCGCCTGATCAAGCGGGACGGCGGCACGCTTTGGGCCTGGGTGACGCTTTCTCTTTCTGCGTCGGACATGGCGCCGTCGGACAGCCTGTTTGTGGTCGTAGATGACATAACCGAGCGAAGAGCTGCGCGTGAAGCGCTCAAGGCGCAAAACGAATGGCTCGACCTCGCATTGTCCGCCGGCCGGTTGGGCACCTGGCGCATAGACTATGGCCAGGATGTCATCTCGGGCTCACCTCAGTTTTGGGAGATTCTCGGATTGTCCCCGATGGCGTTCCGCCCACTTTCCGATCTGTCTTCGATCGTCCATCCGTCGGATTGGGATAAGCTCGCGCCGCCGCCAGGAACGAACCGGCGGGGGGGCAATTATGACGTCGAGATTCGTGTCAAGCGACCCGATGGTCAAGTCCGTTGGGTCGCCCTGCGGGGACGCGAGGAAAACCGTGATGGCCGAGACCAGCGCATCGGCCTCGCCGCGGATTTGACCGAGCGACGTCAAACGACGCTGCTGCGCGCGGCGGTAAGAAAGCAAGAAAACCTGAGGCTTGAACTCCGCCATAGGTTCAGCAACCTGTTCCCAGTGATCACCGGGATTGTGAAGATGCAGGATGCGCCGGAAGGCAACATCGTGAAATTCAAAGAGACCCTCGTCGAGCGAATTCGCGCGCTCGAGGCGACGCACATGCTGCTGACGCGTAGCGCGGATCTGTCATCCACCATTCGCGATCTGGTCGTTCAGGAACTCAAGCCCTTTTCGGAAGACGGCAAGACGGCAATCACCGGCCCTGACATCAAGATTTCAGGCGGAGCTGCGGAGAGTTTTGCAATGATCATCCATGAACTCACCACCAATTCGATCAAGCATGGCGTGCTCGGTGGTACTCAGGGCAAGATTGAGGCACGTTGGGCTTTGATCTCAGGCGGGACAGGCGATGACATTGTCTTTGAATGGATAGAAACGGGCCGCCGACGTAGCGCTCCGATCAGGCGCCAAGGTTTCGGATCGATGGTTCTTGGCGTGGACGGAACGCCCCTTGTCGGCCATTCCTCGCAGTTCGAAGTTACGGAGGATGGGTTTCGATATTCGCTTCGGCTGTCGCCAAAGGAGATACAAGCCTAGCTCACACCGTCCCTAGCCAGGTCTTTATCAGAACTGCCGCTTCCGTTCGGTTTCGAACCCCCAATTCCCGCATGATTGCCGCAGCATGGATCTTCGTCGTAGCCTCGGCGATGTCGAGATCTCGCGCTATCTCTTTGTTGGAATATCCTTCCGCCATCAGCCTTAATACATCCTTTTGCCGGGATGTGAGCCTTTCGAGAGCGCCGGCACCGGCGCCGCTGCCGTGCCGGATCTCGAGCACCTGATCGTGTGCTCCCAAATGTCGGGACAGGAGCGCCGGCACGTAGATGCGGCCTGCCAGGATTTCCTTGACCGCCAGCACGACCTCGTCATCACTTTGGGATTTCACGATATAGCCGTGCAGCCCCACATTGAGAGCGGTCAGGATTTCGGATCGGGAATCGTTCCCCGAAATAATCGCAAACCGCGTATCCGGGTAGGCCGTTAGGACATCGCCCAGCACTTCCTGAGTGAAAAGCCCCGGCATGTTCAGGTCGAGCATCGCCAGGCTGACGCCTTCGTGTTCGGCAAGAAGACCAACCACGGCATCGAAGCACGCGGCCTCAAATATCTCAACGTCCTCAATGCCAGCAGTCAGCGCCGACCGTAAGCCACGCCTGTAGAGACCGTGATCATCGGCGATGACAATCCTGTACATGTACCCCAACGCACACACTTTCGGCCCGGGGACCAGGGCACGCGTCCAGAACGTTTTGCCTATAGGATTGATTCTGTGACGATGCGGGACCTGTCCGCCAAACCGGAACCCAATAGAAATGCGCCTCTTCCGGTTGAAAAGGTTACTCTGCGTTTACCATGATGCAAAGTCGGACCTTGGTCCCTACCCATGGCGGGGCTGCGCCTGGCACACACTGTAACACCGCCTGCCAGCTCATTGGCGCGGAGCTGAGCGCGCCATTCGAACGCACGACGACAGGCCTGCAGGCTGAGCGTATCTCTCGCTCAATTCGTAGCAAGTCCGGCAGATCGCGTGGCAGGAGCCGCACGATGGAGTGTCTGGACGTTGAGCTTGATTGTTGGCCTGTGTCGGCCGTGTGCGCAGGGAGTGAGTGTCCTATGAAAGCGGTTATCCAATGCGGTGGAATGGGGATGCGTCTGCGCCCATTCACCTCGGTTCTGCCAAAGCCTCTGATGCCTATCGGTGCCCGGCCGGTCCTTGAATTGCTGCTTAAGTGGTTGCGGCGCAACGGCATCGAAAACGTCTACGTGACAACCGGCTACCTGGGTCATCTGATCCGCAGCGTCTGTGGCGACGGTTCGCAGTGGAACCTCAAAATACGCTATACTCAGGAAATGGAGCCGCTCGGGACGATCGGGCCACTCTCCCTGATCAGGGATGAACTGGATGAACCGTTTCTGGTCCTCAACGGCGATGTGCTTACCGATCTGAGCCTCAGCCGTTTCGTGACGGCGCATCGGGCGCACAAGGATCTGGTGACGATCGCGACGGCGGCGCGCGTTACCAAAATGGACTTTGGTGTTATCGACGAGGTCAATAACACGGTCCAGGTGTTTCGCGAAAAGCCGGCGCTCACGCATCTGGTGAGCATGGGAATCTACTGCATGAATCCGGCGGTTCTGCAGTTCATTCCATCGGGCATCCCCTTCGGCTTCGACGATCTCATGCTGCAAATGCTCCAGGATGGGCAGGTCGTGCATGTCTACAAGCACGAGGGGCTTTGGCTGGACATTGGCCGCGTCGAAGACTTCCAGAAGGCGCAGACGATTTCCTGGGAGGAGCAGTCAGCTTCGATAGAGGTCGCCGCGGCCGCAGCCTGAGCCGATCGAGAGTTCACCGGGAGGTTGGGATGCTCTTGGTTAGTGCTCCCTTGTTGGGTGTGCCGGAAAAGGCCGCTTTGTCGAAAGTAATCGACAGCGGCTGGCTGACGATGGGCGAACGCGTCAGGGCATTCGAAGAAGCGTTCGCCGCAATGCACGGCGCCGACGATTGTGTCGCCGTCAGTTCCTGCACCGCAGCCCTCCACCTTATTCTCCATGGACTTGGGATCGGACCCGGCGACGAGGTTCTGGTGCCTTCGTTGACATTCGTGGCGACCGTGAACGCAGTCTTGTACGTCGGCGCCAAGCCGGTCTTCGTCGATATAGAGTCCGATGACGTGCCTCTGATGTCGGTCGAAGATGCGGAGGCAAGCTGCACCTCCCACACCAGGGCTGTAATCCTGGTCCATTTCGCTGGCTATCTCGCAAACAAGCTGGAGTGGCAGACATTCGCAAGCACGCGAGGGCTCTACATTATCGAGGACGCCGCGCATGCTCCTGGCCTGAAGGAGGTCGGGACCTTCGGTGCGGGGGCGGCGTTCAGCTTCTACGGCAATAAGAACATGACCACCGCAGAAGGTGGCGTGGTCATCACGCGTGACCCCGACCTGCGGGAGAAGATTCGCCAGGCGCGAGGCCACGGCATGACCACTGGCACGCGGCAGAGACTGAACAGCCGCACGCCGCAATATGACGTGACCATGTTGGGCTTCAACTATCGCATGGATGAAATGCGGGCAGCCATCGGCTTGGTTCAGCTTCGGAATTTGCAGGAATGGAATGAGGTTAGGCGTGTCCTTGTCACATTGTATCGACGCCTCATCGCCATGCGCTGTCCGGCCGTTTCCATGCCATTTGCCGAACCGCGCCGCTCTGCCTATCACATCATGCCGATCCTGTTGCCCCGCTACGTCAGCAGGCAAGAGGTCATCGATGAGCTGCGGGCGCAGGGCATACAGACGACAATTCACTATCCGCCTGTGCATCAAATGACGTTCTACCGGGAGCTTTTCCCCGGAGTTCACCTGCCGCGCACCGAGGACTTCGCCGATCGTGAACTGACCATTCCGCTGCATCCGCAGATAACATCTCCCGTGGCGGAAGCGGTCGTGGACGCCCTGGCATCGGCGCTCAACAGCTGCGCCCGGGCAGGGACAGCAGCATGAACGCCTTCGACATGCCCATCGGCCGGCTTGCAATGCACTGCGTAAGCCATGGACGTGGCCGGCGCGCCCTCGACGTGATTGCCGCGTCTCTTGGTCTTATCGTCCTGTCACCGTTGATGCTGCTCATTGCAGTGGCGCTGCTGATGGAAGGCGGCCGCCCGGTGCTTTTTGTCCAGCCGCGCATCGGCGCCGGCGGTCGGCTTTTCCGGATGTACAAGTTCCGAAAATTCTACCCGCGCTGCGATGCGGGAGGTCTTGCGCTGACCCTTGCCAATGATCAGCGCATGACGATGGTGGGCAGGTTTCTGGCTTTCAGCAAAATGGATGAACTGCCGCAGTTGTGGAACGTCCTGAAAGGCGAAATGGCCCTGGTCGGCCCGCGTCCGGAAAGTCTGTCTTTCGCCGACTGTTTCAGGGACGGTTACGAAGCTGTCCTGCAATACAAGCCAGGCTTGTTTGGTCCTGCTCAGATCATGTTTCGCCACGAGGCTCATCTCTATCCTCGAGATGTCGAGCCAACAGTCTTCTACAAGGAGGTTCTGTTTCCGGCAAAGGCGAGGATCGATCTTTCATATTATGCCCGCCGGACAATCCTCTCGGACACGGCGCTCATCATTCGAGGTGTTTTCATCGTTCTCGGCATGGCGGTGGACCGTTCGAACGGCGCTTGAGCCGTTCAATTGGTCGTTCGCAGCATTCGCCGGGTTAGGGCCAAGGAGTGCGAGGACTGTCAGGACATGACCTACAAGAGAAAGAGGGTATTGGTCACCGGGGCTGATGGCTTCATAGGCTCGCATCTAACTGAAGCGCTGGTGCGCGGCGGGGCCGATGTGACCGCCTTGGCTCTCTACAATTCGTTCGACAGCCACGGGTGGCTGGATGACCTGCCGGACGAGATCCGGAGCCAACTGAAGCTGGTCCGCGGCGACGTGCGCGACAGTGCCTTCCTGAACCGGATCGTGCGCGGGCAGGCGGTCGTGTTTCATCTCGCAGCGTTGATTGCCATACCTTACTCTTACGCGGCCGCGCAGTCCTATGTGGAGACCAATGTCCTGGGCACCGTGAATGTGCTCGAAGCCGCCCGCCAGTGGGACACCGAGCGCATAGTGCATACTTCGACCAGCGAGGTGTACGGCACCGCGTTGACAATGCCGATCAGCGAATCCCATCCGCTGCAGGGGCAGTCGCCATACTCAGCTTCCAAGATCGGAGCCGACATGATGGCGGAGTCCTACGCCCGGTCGTTCGATGTTCCGGTCGTGGTGCTTCGTCCATTCAACACATTCGGACCACGGCAAAGTGAACGGGCGATTGTTCCGACCCTCATCAGGCAGGCCATTGACCCTAAATGCCAGGCCATCATGGTCGGGGATACCAGTCCGGTTCGCGACCTTACCTTTGTCGAGGACACGGCCGCGGCGTTTCTCAGCGCAGGCTCCGCCGAACTCGAATTCGGCCATGCCTATAATGCCGGAAGCCAGCGTGCCGTGACCATATCCGACGTGCTGGACCTTGTGCTGGAGTTGAGCGGTTCAAACAAGCCGGTCCATCGTGACGAGAGCCGGCTGCGCCCGCAAAATTCCGAGGTCCGGGCACTGCTGGCGGATTCATCCCGGCTTGAGAGCGCAACGGGATGGAGGGCGCAAACGGACTTGCGCGAAGGCCTGAGACGGACCATCGCGTGGTGGCGCGCGCGGCTGAGCGAAGGGCGGGTCCGTCATGAGATGGGCTACATGACATGAGGTCTGCAACGATTTCCGCTGCATTGCTACTGTTTTGCGTTGCCGCGCTGCTTGGCCTGCGGACGGCCGGCGGTCATGGAAGCAACGACGCCATCGGCTTCGTAGCGCCCGCGGCGATGGATTTGCCGGACTATCTTCGTCCCGCCACGGACCCCGCATTCGGCACGAGCATCGTTCGCATCACGAAGCCCGGTCCTCTCGGAAATGGGGTCGTTTGCGGTCCCAAGTATTGCAGCCACCGCTATTCGAGCGCTCAAGCCTGGAATGCGGATCAGACATTGCTCCTGCTCGACAATGGCTGCAACGGAATGTGCTTTCTCGACGGGCACACCTACGAGGCCCTGTTTTGGCGCAAACGCGGGGGCGAGTGCGAGTGGCATCCCAGAAATGCCGAATTGATGATCTGCGTTCAGGACCGCGCGGTCTCGACCTGGGCGCCCCGGACCAATCACGAAGACATTCTTTTCACCTCGCCCGATTATCTCGATCTGCAATTCGGTCCATCGAAGGGCAATCCCAGCCGGGACGGGAGCCGCATCGCGGTCCGCGCGGTCCGCAAGGACGGCGTCGACGTCGTCTTTGCCTTTGACCTTGACCGGCGATCGAAATTCCCGGACATCGACCTTTCCCGAGTTCCTGGAACGGCCAGCTCCTGCACGATCTCACCGCTCGGAACCTATATTCTGTGCTTTCAAAACCTGTTGGATGGCACGGAGCAGAGGGCCATCTTCACGGTCGACGGCACCCTGCATCAGAGATGGACCGATCATCATCGGCCAGGTCATGGCGATCTGACGGTCGACGCCGACGGCGGCGAAGTCTATGTCGGGATAAGCAAATCCAACCCGGACAAATTCCAGGTTATCAAGCGCAGGCTGTCGGACGGCAAGGCGACCTCCCTGACCGCATATGGCCAGGCGGAGCATGCGTCGGCGCGCGCCGTGGCCAGGGGGGACTGGGTTTTCCTGAGCTATGGCGGTGACCCGCAAGAGGTATCGGCCAATCCTGGCTGGGCTCCCTACGCGCGCGAGGTTATCGCCGTTCGAATCGACGGCAGCGGCGCCATCCGCCGTATCGTGCAGACGCGGAACCCTCCTTCCGACTACTGGAGCGAGACGCATGCCTCGCCGTCTCCGGATGGCTCCCAGGTTATCTGGTCGAGCAACTGGGGCGTGCCGGGCGGCCCGGTATATGAGTTCGTCGCCCGCCTCGATTGGAGCGAACGCCAAAACCTCAAGGAGGTTATTGCCAATGACCAACCTTAGCCAGTTCTCCTTTGCGCTTCTTGCAGTCTGTGCCACGGCGTCCATGGCGAGGGCGGCCGAGACATCGGCCTACCGAATTTCGCCAGGCGACACGGTCGAGATCGGAATAACTTCCATTCCCGACCGGACGCAGCGTGCCGTTGTCCAGATGGATGGCACAATCGTGCTGCCCGAAGCCGGCGCGGTATCGGTCGGCGGACTGACGCCACCCGAATTGCAGAGCCGTATGCAAACGATCCTGCCGACCAAGATCTTCCACATCCGCATGCCCGATGGCCGCGAACAGATGGCGGTCGTAAGGCCGACCGACGTGACGGCGATCATCGCAGAGTATCGCCCGATCTATGTGACCGGCGATGTGCTCACCCCAGGACAGCAGGCCTACCGTCCGCTGATGACCGTGCGCCAGGCGATCGCCGTGGCCGGCGGGTTCAGCCTCTTGCGGGCGCGAACCAACCAGGCGGGTCCGGATCCGACGGACCTGCGACGCGATTACGAGATGATCTGGGGAGAATACACCAGGGACTACTTTCACAGCGCGCGTCTGCGGGCCGAGCTAGACAAGCAGGAGAGCTTCGACACGCAGCCTCCGCAGGGATCGCCGCTTTCGCCATCGCTCGCGGCGGGCATAGCGAAGGCTGAAGCGGAAGCCCTCAAGCTCTCCCTGGACAATTTTCAGCAAGAGCAGAGCTTCGTCGAAAAGGGCGCCAAGGATGCCGCGGCGCAGATCGAGACGCTGATAAAGCGCGCGCAGGATGAAGCGGATGCAGTTAAGGCCGATGAAGAGGATCTGGAGCAGGTCACCAAGGCGTTCAAGGCTGGAAATTTGACGAACAACAGGCTCGCCGATGTCCGGCGCGCCGTCCTGCTTTCCTCCAGCCGGGCGCTGGAAACATCGGTCGAGCTGATGAGAACGAAGCGCCAGCAGGAAGACTTTGCCAGACAGCTCGAGCGCAACGAGAACCAAAGGCGCATCGGTCTGCTGAACGAATTGCGGGACACCGAGGTTCGCCTTGCCGACATCGGCACCAGGCTTCGCGCCGCGAGCCAGAAGTTGCAGCCTGTGGGTGCGACCGCCGCGCCTCTGTCGATTGCCGGCGAAACAGTTCGAGCCCAGATGACGATCGTTCGCAACGTCGATGGGCAGTGGCGCAAGCAGGCCGCCGACGAGGACGCCGAGGTGGCGCCGGGAGATACGATCGAGGTCAGGTTCAGCAACGAGTTGGAGAGCGCGGCGGCACAATAGCGCTGGCGCGCTGCACCATTCGGCGAGCGCCGGATCCGGTTGTGGAGGCAAGTCTTGAGCCAGGACATCGATGTTGCGGACGCCTATAGCAGAGGCTGCGCGGTCTTCATGGGAATGGAGATGCTTGTCGCGTCCGGTGCGCTTGTTCCAAGGCCTGAGACAGAGCTGCTAGGCTCGACCGCCGTCGACGTGTTGCATCAGATGAATCTGCCAGCGCCGCGCGTGATCGACATGTGCTGCGGGGCGGGCAATCTTGCTTGTGCCATCGCTCACCAGGTTCCGACGGCGCGGGTCTGGGCAAGCGATCTTACCGACGGATGTGTCGCGGTGGCGCGCCGGAATGTCGTCCACCATGGGCTGGCCGAGCGGGTGTCGGTTCACCAGGGCGATCTGTTCGAAGCTCTTTCCACTCTGGTGCCCCAGATCTCGATCGACGTTGTCGTTTGCAATCCGCCTTACATCTCGGAGAAACGGCTTGAGGGTGATCGCTCTCATCTGGTCGCTCTTGAGCCGCGCGAGGCTTTTGCGGCTGGGCCTTACGGCATCGCCATCCACATGCGCGTGGTGAAAGATGCCCTGCGGTATCTGCGACCCGGCGGCGCCCTCCTGTTCGAGGTTGGCCTCGGCCAGGACCGCCAGGTCGCAAGCCTGCTGGAGCGCAGCAGAGGCTACGAGAATATCCGCGCCGTCACCAACCGCGCCGGCGAGGCGCGTGTCGTGCTGGGGTACACCAAGCCGCAGCCCTGAGCGACTGGCCTGGTCGGCTCATCCCCTCTTGCGAGCGATGAACTGCGCTATGCCCTGGATGGAATCGAGGTTCTCCGGGAGGAGCTCACTGTCTTCCACAGTGACGCCAAAGGTCTCTTCGATGAAGCCGATGATTTCGAGCACGCCGGTGGAATCGACGATCCCCTGATCGAGCAGCGATTCCGTAGCGCTCAGTGATTTCGCGTCGGCGATGTAGAAGTTCGAAGCCAGGAAATCGCGAATTTGTTTGGTATAAATGTCGCCTGCGGGCTTCGTTGCTAAAATCGTGTCCATAATCCACCCTCCGATAAAAACTGAATACGGTCCGCGCCGTTCAAAAGGCCCTACGAAAGAGCCACCTTCTTGAGTTTCCCGGTGTCCGTCCTCGGCAGGCTGGGCACGATGACGATTGACTTCGGGACCATGAAATTCTCCAGCTGCCTCTGGCATTCCATCTGAAGCTGCCGTTCGCCGACGATGCGGCCTTGCTCGATCACGACGAAAGCCTTCACGGCCTGGCCGAGAAGCTCGTCAGGCACGCCGACCACGGCAGCCTCCTTGACGCCCGGGATGTTCACCAGCACGTTTTCGACTTCCTTGGGCGCAACCTTCTCGCCCCGCGATTTTATGATCTCGTCGCTGCGGCCGATGAAATAGAGGTAGCCCTCCTCATCCATCCGGCAGTAGTCGCCGGTGTAGAGCACCTGCTCGCCCGGCAAGGGGCCGGGCTTGAGCTTCCTGGCGGTCGCTTCCGGTTTGCCCCAGTAACCCTTCATCACCGTCGCGCCACGGATGACAAGCTGGCCGACAGTCCCGGGCTCGACCCGTTGGTCGTTATCGTCGACGATCCACATCTCGGTGTTCGGGATCGCGATCCCGACGCTCAGCGGTTTTCGTCCGAGATCCTCCGGCGGCAGATAGGTGCAGCGCTTGCACTCGGTGAGCCCGTACATCGAATAGATTCGGGCGCCCTCAAACAGGTCTCTGAGCATGGCGATATGCTTGAGCGGCAGGGCGGCCGCCGTGTTGGTGACATAGCGGATGCTCGAAAAATCGTGATCCTTCAGCGACTTGAGCTCCGCCAGCGAGGCGAAGATGGTAGGCACGCCGGGAAAACCCGTGATCTTCTCGTCCTTGATAATCTGAAGGATCTGCGCCGGAAAGGCAAAGGAGCGTTCGAGAACCAGCCGGGCGCCGGTGCGGAATGCCATCAGCATCTGGTAGAGGCCGTAGTCGAAGGCGAGGGGCAGGACGTTGAGAATGACCTCGTCTTCGCCAAGTTCCAGGTATGAGGCTATCGAGGTGCACGCCGTCGTCATGTTTCGGTGGGTCAGCATCACGCCTTTCGGCTCGCCCGTGGATCCTGACGTGTAGATGATGGCCGCGAGATCGATGTCGATTGATTTGCGTTCCGGCGCGGCCGGCGTTCTTTCGGCGGCCGTCTCCCAACGTATCGCGTAGGGCAGTCGGCTGAGCTCGTTGTCCTCGATCGGCCCCGACACGATCACCTTCTGCAACGAACCGCAGTTGTGCGCAGGCTCACTGAAAACCGACCGCAGGTGCTGGTCGGTGATCAGCGCCGCTGGCCGGCAATCATTCAGCAGGTAATTGAGCTTGTCGCTTTTGGTGAGCGGATTGACGATGCATACGACAGCGTTTGCCTTCAACACCGCCCAGAAGCTGACAACCGTCTCCATAGTGTTGTCGGCGAAGATCATCACACGATCGCCGCGCTGGACGCCGGCCGTCACCAGGCACCGCGCGATACCATTCGAACGCTCGTCGATTTCGGCATAGGTGAAGCGTTGCCTATTGCAGACCAGCGCCACCTTATCGCCAAGCCGACCGGTGGAGTGAATCAGATAGTCATGCAGGAGCGGTATGGCACCGTGGATCATGCTGGAACCCTTTCCCGATGCTCGTAGTCGATGTCGACCCTGAGATCCGGGTTCGTCACGTCGGCCGGACAGGCCGCGACAAACTGCTGATGCAGAAGTTGCGTCGACAGCACGCCCACCAAAGCCATGTTGTCGGAGTTCGACATGTCGCCATCGCCGGTTTTCGCTTGGCATTTCGCTGCCAAGCGAGACACCGACTGGGGGTCGAAGACGCCGGCTGCCCGCACTGCCGTCTCCGACAATGCGTCGCGAATGTAGGCCGGCGCGCCGTCGGCAAAGAAACTCAGCGCATTCGGCGCCCGGTAGGGCTGCTTCTTCCGGGCGACAACCTGCGGCGGCAGGATAGGCGCCGCGACGCGCTTCAGCACGTGTTTCTCGTCGAGGCCGCGCAGCTTGTAAGCGTCCGGGAGCGCATTCGCCAACGCCACGACATTATCATCCAGGAAAGGGAAACGGCCCTCGATGGAATGAGCCATCAGCATTCTGTCGCCTTGCGAGGAGAGCAGATAGCCGGACATCAGGGTTCGGATCTCGATGTACTGATCCTGGGCGAGGGGGCTCCAGCGTGGAAATTCGGCCGGCAGCGTCGAGATCAGTTCGCCCACCGCATCGCGGCATTCCGAGGCAGCCCGCATATCGGGGCATAACAAGCGCTTGATGGCAGCGGTCGTGCGCCAGCGCGTGTCATGCGCAAATGCGGGCGCGGCGTGAGCCTCGATATTGCGGCCGAAGAACTGCCGGGCCAGTGCCTGCTGATGGACCGGTGAGCGTGACAGATATGGGTAGAGCCGCTCGAGCAAGCGGGCGCGCCTAATCGATGCTGGCTGGCGCCCCCAGAAGCGGCGCACCTTGCCTTCACGGAACAGATCGTAGCCGGCGAACATCTCGTCGGCGCCTTCGCCGGTCAGCACGACCTTGATGCCGCGTTCCCGCACGAGCCTTGACAGCAGGAAGAGTGGCGCCGGCGCGGTTCTGAGGATTGGCCGCTCGGTGTGGCGGATCACCTCGGGAAAGACCGCGGCTATATCGCCGCGGGAAACAACTATTTCGTGGTGCTCGCTGCCCGCCGCGTCTGCGACGAGCCGCTGGAATTCGGTCTCGTCATATTCGGCATCCGCAAAACGTAGCGAGAAGGTTTGGAAACGCTCGCCGGCGAAGCGCCTTCCGAGCGTCGCGACAAGGGAACTGTCGAGCCCACCTGATAGATAGCAGCCAACCGGCACGTCGGCCTGCACGATTCGCAAGGCCGTGGCGCCTTCCAGCATCAGCCGCACTTCCTCTACCGCCTCGTCCCGGGAGCCGCCAAACCGGTCATGTTCCTGATCACGGGTTTCCGGAAAGCGCGGTTGCCAGAATGGATGTTCTCGCGCCGCGCCTTTCTCGTAGAGGCGCACGTGCCCGGGGGGGAGTTCCCGGATGCCCTGGAACACGTTCTGCGGAGCAACAGCCGTCCACATCGTGAAGGTCTGATCGAGGCCGGCCGGATCGAACGCGCGTGGGATCGCAATGTCAGCGGCGAAAATCGCTTTGACTTCGCTCGCAAAGAACAGGCGGTCGCCATGCTCGCAAAAATGCAGCGGGCAAATGCCGTAGCGATCGCGCGACAGCACCAGCCGGCCAGCAGCCGGGTCCCAGATCGCCAGTGCCCATTGGCCGTTCATACGCTCGAAGGCTGCTTGGCCCCACTCCCGATAGGCGTGCAGGACGACTTCGGTATCGCTGCGGGTGCGGAACCGATGGCCGAGGGCGAACAGCCTGTCGCGCAGTTCAAGATAGTTGAAAATCTCGCCGTTGAAGACTATCCAAGCCGGACCATCAACGTCGGCAAGGGGCTGCTGCCCGTGCTGAAGATCGACGACCGACAAGCGGGCATGCGCCAGCCCGGCTCGTCTGTCGCGGTAGAGCCCCTTTTCGTCAGGACCGCGATGCGCAAGCGCGCCAGCCATGCGCAACAATGCCTCGCGCGAAGGCGGTTCGGCGGTGGCGTTCAGCGCCAGTATTCCGGCGATCCCGCACATCGGCCTCAGTCCACATCCATCGGCACGGACGGCAAGGGCCGGGAGTGCAGATAGCGTGCTGCCCGGCGCTTCGCTGCGATGTCCTTGAAGACCTTCTCAACCTGGCCGCCGGTTAGGCCCGCAGCGGCTGCGACCTCGTCGGCGCATAGCCCATGATTGACGCCATAGAGGCACAGATCCGTCAGGTGGTAAGGCAGCGCGAAGTAGAATTCCTCCTGGCTTTGGGCAAGGGAAAATGTGTCGGTGGTCGGCGGCCTGCGGCGGATTTCCTCGTCCACCCCGAGATATTCAGCCAGCTGGTAGACCTGCGTTTTGTAGAGGTGCACGATCGGCATGACATCGGCGATGCCGTCGCCTTGCTTGACGAAGAAACCCTGGTCGTATTCGAGCCGGTTCGGCGTTCCGGCAACGGCGTAGCCGAGGCGGTCCGCATGGTAATATTCGGTCATCTTGCGGATGCGCTGCTTGTAATTGGTCGCGGCGACGATCTGCAGATAGGCCGTCAAGGGCAGCCGAACCGTGGTGGTGTTGCCCTCCGGGTTCTGAACCGTCAGGCGGGTGATGTTGAGCCCTTGGCTCTCCAGCACCGAAGTTAGCACCAGCTTGCATTTCCATCCCTCGTCATAGTCAGGAACGACTGAGCGGATGGCCTCGATCTGACGGCGATAGGCGCCGATGGCATCCAGCGCGGGGGCGATGTCCTCGACCAGAGTGTCGATGCCGAGCTGGGCCGCGATGACGCGTCCGAGCCTCAGCGAGTCTCCCGACGAGTCGCGCTCCGGCATGAATACCCCCAGCACCTTGTCTTTGCCGAAGGCGCGCACGCATAAGGATGCGACGACGGAACTGTCGATGCCACCCGACAGCCCGACCACCACGCCGCGTCGCCGAAGCGTGACCAGAACCTGCTCGCGCGTCGATGAGACGATGCGGTCCGCCTCCGCGGCGGCGTCCAATGCCAGTGCTTCCTTGGTGAATCGCGAGATCACGCTGCTTGGCCCTCCAGTTGCAGAGATTCAGCTGGGGTATAGGTTTGCAGAACGGCCTTCTCGATCAGCGGGCGGTTGGTCGCGACGTGAGGTTCCACGACGAGATCGATGTGGCTGCCGACGATCGGGACCACCTGCAGGTCATCAAATACTTGATCCCAGCCGATGGCGCGGGACATGCCCGGGCGAGCGCAGCGAAAGAGGGTCCCTTGGATCGGAAGCGCGGTCTTGGGTTCCATCAGCCAGCGGAAAAATGCCTGCGCCCGCAATACTTCCTGCAATTCCAGCTTGATCCGGAAGCACGCCCCGTTGAACTGGCCTTCGGTGTAACGGTCGATGGCGCGCGCGAGACGGCTTTCGTAACCCAATCTGACCGCGATCTTCGCCAAGGCACGGCAGGCTACGCGATGGAACGAGATGCGGTTGGACCGCAGCCGGCGCACCGTACGGGTGACCGTGTCCCGCAGGCGGCTTCGCTCGCCCTCAAGGCTTGTGTCGAGGATGCCGACGAACTTGACCGACCGTCCGGCCTCCAGCAGACGAACCGCGACTTCCAAGGCGACCGCCCCGCCGAGCGAGTGGCCCAGCAGCCGCACATCGCCCGAGGGCTGCGCACGGTTGATCTGTTGGACTGCCGCGTCTGCCATGCTCGCCAGATCGCGTTGTCCCTTGAGGATCAATGCCAGGCCTGGATATCGAACCGGCACGACCTTTGCGGTCGCTCCCATCGCCGATGCGAAGGCGGCAAGGCTTGGGCCATAGCCGACTGATCCGGGAAACAGGAAAAGCAGCGGCGGATCATGCTCCGGGGCGGTATTGCCCGAAGAAGCTGCCTGCGCCGCGACGACCGCCCTCGCCATCTGATCCGCAGTCATCCCAACGGTGAAGCTCTCAAGCCCCAGTTCCTGTCCGATCAGCGTCTCGATCTCCATGACGCAATGCAGCAGCTTGAGCGAGTCCCCTCCGGCCTCGTCCCACCGTCCTGCGGCTGCTCGCGTGTTGAGAACCTTGCCCCAGGCCTTTTGCACCACCTGGCGCACTTTGAGGTCGCTCCCCGGACTTGGCGGATCGGCGACGGTGGTCGGCTTCCTGGCCAGGTGGTCCATCTTCCCGAGTTTCGCAAGGTCGACTTTTCCACCGCTCAGGCGGGGGATGTCGTCCACGCGATGAAGCCTTAGTGGCCGCAAGGGTGAGGGCAACGCGTCAGCGATCAACTGACGAAGGTCGTCGACGAAGTCTGGGCCGGCGGTATCATTTGGGACTGCGAATGCGATAAGTTCGGTTGCCTCCGTCACCACTGCCACGGCGTCCCGAACGAACGAAGCGGATCGCATGACTCTCTCGAGTTCGGCCGGCTCTATGCGTCGGCCATTGATCTTTATCTGCCGACCCTTTCGGCCGATAACCCTCAACAGGCCATCGCCGTCCAATTGCACGAGGTCGCCGGTAGCAAAAATCCGCTCGCCTGGATTGGCCGGGTCCGCTTCGGTGGGGACGACTGCGCCGTTTTCCCAATGCCCGAGGAGCACATATCGGCTTTTTACCGCGAGCTCTCCCGTTTCGCCGGGCAGGGCAGCACGTCCCTCCTCGTTCAGGATCGCAAATGAAATCCCCGGCAAAAGGCGGCCAACCGGCACATCGGGCTCCGTGTTCGACGGCTCCGGCGGCAGGAACCACTGTGATCCAGTCGTTTCCGTCGACGAATAGCCTATCTGGACGAGGCAATGCGGCGGGATGGCTTTGCGCAGAAGGGCGATGTCGGCCCAAAGCACTTTCTCACCCCCGACACGGGCAATTCTGAGCGAGCTGAACGTATCGGCAGCCACATCTGCCATCAGCGTTCGAAGCAAGGCGGGCACAAGATAGGTGACGGTCACGCCCTGGTCTTTCATCCTCGCGCGAACGCCGCGCAGGCCGATCGCTTCCAATTCAACGAGTTGCAGGGTGGCGCCGCTGAGGAGAGACGTCAGAATCTCTCGGCAGCCGGCTATCGTGGCTAGCCCCGTCAAGGGAAGAAAAACGTCGTCCGAATTGATATGACAGGCGTCGACATATTGTTGCACGCGCCACAGCAAGCTGCGCTGGCTGTTGACGATGCCCTTTGGGCGTCCCGTGCTACCCGAAGTATAAAGAATGATGGCCGGCTCATCGACAGAGGGCGGCGGAAGGGGCGACGCCAACATGTCCCGCTCGGCGGCCGAACTTACGCCCATGTCTATCCATTGGACGTCTTGGGCCAGATCAGCAGGACGATCTCCCATGCCCAGCATTGCCTGGAGCCTGGCCGCCGACACGATCTCCTTGACGCGAGGAGCGGGATCCCTCGCATTAAGCGGAATCGAAATCCGTCCGGCTGCCATCGTTGCGAGCATGGCAACGATGCCCCAGACGGAGGACGGTTGCCAGATTCCCACCGGCCTACCTTGGGCGACGGCGCTGGCAACCCGGCGGGAGAGAATCTCGACGGCGGCGCCGAGCGCCGAATAGGAGAGTTCGTCCGCGCCGTCATTGATGGCGATCTTGTGCGGATGTTGGCTTACGACGGTTTGCAGCCGCGGGCCGATCCCCATATCCACAAACCCGGCGGGCAACGGCAAATACGGCCGCAGAACGGGCCCGCCCCGGTCCAGAGCATAGTCGCGCACCTCTGCCCACCTGGGCGGCCCCGGCGGAAGAGGAGCCCCATCAAGATCCTGGTCCGCTGCTTGTGGCTTCATATATGCCGGGAGCATGGCTTGCCTGAGCTAGAGATGAGGTTCGGTTATGGCTCCGCTCAAGAGATGATTCATCGATCATTCTGATGATGCTTCCGGGGACAAAGAGAGGCGAGGGTGGATATGGGTGCGAATCGGGTCACAGCTTAACGCTAGGGATATGCCGTGACATCAAATAGGCCTGTTCTTGTCACCGGCGCAGCGGGTTTCATCGGCTTTCATCTATGCCGAAGATTGCTTTGCGACGGCTGGCAAGTTGTCGGTTCCGATTCCATGAGTGAATACTACGATGTCAACCTGAAGCGGGCCCGGCTCGATCAGTTGGAAGAATTTCCACATTTCCGGTTCGAGCACGTCGATCTCGCCGATCGTGACCGCGTTTCGGCACTATTTGCCTCGGTTGGTCCGGAAATCGTTGTCAATCTCGCAGCCCAGGCCGGCGTTCGTCATTCGCTCACCAATCCCCACGCCTACGGCGAAAGCAATCTGAGCGGATTCCTCAATGTTCTGGAAGGATGCCGCCACGCCTCAGTTGGCCACCTGGTCTATGCGTCCTCGAGCTCGATCTATGGCGGCAGCACGCGAATGCCGTTCTCCGTTCACGATTCCGCCGACCATCCGCTCAGTCTCTACGCCGCCAGCAAGAAGGCCAACGAATTGATGGCCCATGCCTACAGCCATCTTCTCCGGCTGCCCACGACTGGTTTGCGGTTCTTCACGGTCTACGGACCATGGGGCCGCCCGGACATGGCCCTGTTCATCTTCACCAAGGCCATACTCGCAGGCGAGCCGATCGACGTCTTCAACCACGGCAGCATGCAGCGAGACTTCACCTATGTCGACGACGTCATCGAGGGCCTGATCCGCATCATGCAACTGCCTGCGACGCCCGACAAGAACTGGAGCAGCGCCGCGCCTGACCCCGCCACCAGCAATGCGCCGTTCAGGATCCACAACATAGGCGGCAGTTCGCCGGTTGAGCTGAACCATTTGATCGAACTACTGGAAGACGCGCTGGGCAAAAAAGCGAAACGCAACTCCATGCCGCTCCAGCCGGGTGACGTGCCCGCGACCTGCGCCGATGTCAGCTCACTTGAGCAAGCGACTGGCTTCAGGCCGAGAATTCCGATCGAGATCGGAATCCGGCGTTTCGTGGAATGGTATCGGGATTTTTATCGAGCCTGATCCGGACTGCTCCCGTATCCCGCCGCAGTCGCAGTTGGCGACACCGACCGAAGATACGCCTTCGCAAACATCCAACGTGGCAAGATCATACGGAACGATACGGGAAGGCTTGAGTTTTTGGTCCACAAAAAGGCCAGTGAAATCAATCGCTTTAATATGTCCTCCGGGCCCACCATTATCGTTATTCGCCAATGAGTTATAAAGCAGTTCGCCAAAGTTGAGTTGAGAAGCTGATGCAGCCACTCGCAAACGGCATTTATCTTCTGCGGAACGGCAGCTTCGCGCCCCGGTTCCAGCCATTCAGAGGTCGTCGTGCGCAGCCTTCAGTTCAGTCGGTATTACCCTTCGGCGGCCAACATCGTCAGCCGTTCAGGCAGCCAGCGTTTTGCCGGATGGTTGGTGGTCCGGTCGTGCCAGACACTCGCGATAGCAAAGCTAGGGATGGTGAGTGGGGGTTCCACCACCTGCACCTGATCCGACCAACCATCGGCGATCCGCCGTGGGATCAAAGCGATCATGTCGGACCGCGACACGACCTCTGGCACGATCAGAAAGCCCGACGTGGACAGGGCTACTGTGCGGCGGCGGCAGACGGCCTCAAGTGCTGCATCGGCAGGCCCTGAGAACCCGCCGCCCTTGGGAGACACGACAACGTGCTCCAAAGCGCAGAACACATCTAGGCTGAGACGGCCTTGCACGGCCGGGTGTCCCTGCCGGGCGATCACCGCGTAATCCTCACGAAAGAGCTGGCGTTGACGCATGGCTGCCGGTGCATGGTCCGGAGATGCCAGGACCAGGTCAACCTCGCCGCGCTCCAACTGAGAGGAGAGCGCCAGCACGTCGAGGGCAAGGCTGGTCGGCGGGGGTCGGGATTGATGACCTCAAGCGACTCGCCGCTTATTGGCGGGACAGCTACGACTGGCGTGCGGTCGAACGGCGCCTCAACGCGCTGCCCAACTTCACGGCCGACGTGGAAGGCGAGCACCTCCACTTCGTTCACGTGAAAGGCGACGGCTCCAAGCCGCCCGTCCTGCTTCTCCACGGCTGGCCGGGCTCGTATCTCGATTTCGAGCGGCTGTTGGAGCCGCTCGCAGCGGACGGGCACGATGTTGTCGTCCCCTCGCTTCCTGGCTTCGCGTTCTCCAACCCGATCACGCGCCCGATCGGCCCGCGGCAGGCTGCTGCGCTCGTGCATGGGCTGATGATCCAACTGTTCGGCGACGCGCGGTATTTCATTCAAGGGGGCAATTGGGGCCACGGCATCGCAGCCTGGGCAGCGCATGATCGACCGGACGCTCTGCTCGGCATCCATATTAACATGATGACCGTGCGTGCGGAGGACGCCGCTCCGACGACCGGCGAGGAGAAGTCCTTCGCCGCCAAGTGGGCCGCGATTGCCGATCAGGAGAGCGCCTACGAGCAGGAAACCCGTCCGCAGACGCTCGGCGTCGCGATGGCTGACAGCCCGGTCGGAGCGGCGGGCTGGATACTCGAAAAGTTCGGCAAGTGGGCCGATCTTCCGACAACCGCCAATGGCGACCCCGACATCTGGACCAAGTTTTCCGAGGAGGAACTCCTCACCAACATCATGCTCTACATCGCGCCGGCATCGTTCGTGACGGCAACCTGGATCTACTGCGGCAGCCGGCTTGAGGAGTCGCGGATGCTTCCGGCCGGCACCCGCATCCAGGTGCCGACCGGCGTTGCGGCCTTCCCCGATCCGGTGTTCTTGCCGCCGCCGCGCTCGTTCGCGGAAAAGACCTACAACATCGTGCATTGGACCGACATGCCGCGGGGCGGCCATTTCGCCGCGCTGGAAGAGCCCGAACTGATGCTGGCCGACCTGCGCGCCTTTATCGCGACGGTGTCGGGAGCGCGCTCCCGATTTGGTGATCGCCACACCCGATCCCGCGATGCCGCATCTACGTGCATGTCATCTTTACGACGAAACATATGTCCTCATCGGCAGGCAAGGCCACCCGGATCTGAAGCCCGGTCTGACGATCGAGAACTATGTCAGGCTGGAACATATCGTCGTCTCACGGCGAGGCGGCAATTTCGAGACACCAGTTGACGACGCCTTGGGAGTTCTCGGTTATCGGCGCAATGTCGTCATGTCAGCGGGCTCGTTCTTGTTCATTCCCGAAATTGTTTCCAGCAGCGATCTTGTCGCTCTCGTACCCAGGCGGCTGTTTCGTGCCCAATCGGAAAGGCTGATGATCATCGATCTGCCCTGGCTGAGCGAGCGGTTCGATATCGGCTTGATCTGGCACGAGCGTTGTCACGGCCATGCCGGGCAGCGCTGGGTTCGCGAATTGATCGGAAAGCTGATGGTCGAGGGCGAAGACGACGCGCCGCGCGCCTAGACTAATCGGGCAGCGACAGGTTTCCGCAATCGCCGAGGCTATCGAGTTCGCCGCTGCTTCACAACCTGGGCCGGTCCGAAGAACGCCCGCACTAGCTCGGCTCCTCGGAAAATCGGGTTGTTGAGCTGAGCCAACGAACCCGGTCCTCAGTTTCTCAGCGCGGCCCTAGACCGCGAGAAGGGGCCAGAGCGCGTCGACCTAATGGTCCAGGTTAGGCTGCCCGGTGGCTGGATCGCCTCCGCTCGCCGCGAGCGCAAGCCCCCCGCCGCAGGATGTGTCTGGCGGCGTTGCCGCTCCCGTCGAGGAGGGGGTTGAGGTAGGAAAGGGCCTACGAGACTTCTTCCAACGGTCGGACGGGTAGTAAGTTCTAGTTGTAACGAGCGGCTGAACAAGCGTCCGCTTCCGGGAAGCGCAATGAGCGCGCTCAGTTTCGTCTTCCGAGCCTTCCTGGCGCGGTCAGCTCTGTGAACGAACGACTGCTTCGCACATCGGGCCGCCCAAAACCTGCCCGTCCGTAACCGGCCCCAAATCGGACATTGTGCCATCGGAGGTTTGAAATCTAAGACGCGCCCGACCCCGCGCTCGGGCACCGGCTCGGGCGATGCGGGGCTACGGTCATCTGCCATTCGGCTATGGTCATTTGGGTTTGTTCCGGGCAAAAAAATTCGGGAAACTTGCGCGCGTAAAAACCTCGGGCAGGCGCCGGTCTAGGCGGGCGGCGCCCGTGACTTTCCGCCCGCCCCCCGAGTGTTGCGCCACTTCGACTCCCGGCGCTGCTCGATCGCATGGGCATGCCGGCATGGTCGAGAACAGAAGGCTATCGGCCGTCCCTTCGAGCGCGACCTGCAGGCCGCGAACGGCTTGCCCCAAATGCCTGCAAGGCTCGGGCGGACTGCAAACAATTCGCTCGGTGCGGGTCAAAAATGGTTCGTTTTCGCCGGTTTCGCGGACATTGCGGTCAGACAAGCAATTGATTTTGTTTGCATTATTGTCTGACACTGCTATCCAATTGGAGGCTGGAAGGTCCTGAAATTCGGCCGCGCTGGAAAAAAATCTCCGAATGAGGGGGACGCGGGTCCCGGCCGACGGTTCCTGGCGACTTTCTCCCCCCCTCTCGCGCACGCGCTCTCTCTCAATTCGTTTTGAAGGGGTCGTTCTAAAGGGGTCGTTCTTAGCTGCCGGTTTTGGGCGGGCAGGGGGTGCCGGCTCTAGGTGGGCAGGGGGTGCCGATAGACCGGCAGGGGGTGCCGGTATATCGGCAGGGTGCTCCGCGTCCTCGAATATCACATGATAAAGGTGCGCGCCATCGCGGCCATTGTCTGCTTCCTGCACGTAGCATTCGACGTACCCGGCCCAGACCAGACGATTTATTGCGCGAAAGATCGTCGACCGTGAGCAACCAATCTCCTTAGCCATTTTGACCTGGCTACGCGAACACCAGCCGGCGCGGTCGACGTGGCGGCCGAGTAGACATAAAATTCGAAGGTCACTTCCCTTCAGCGACCTGTCCGTTGCCGCGCGAAACGGAATGATCGAAAGCCGGGCTTTTGTTATCTGCCGGTTGGGAAAACGCGAAAATTCACTAGCGTTTTCAATGGCGGGTTTTTCGTGGTTGGGAAAACTAACGTCTTGCTTTTGTTTGGACGTGGCACGCCTGCCGGGATCGCCATTAACGCCACGGGCTATTCCGTCTCGAAAAATTCCTGCATGTTCGGCGGCAAATCAGCCCGTTTGGGGCGTATCGCACCGGGTATGTCGAATGAATCTTGAGGAAGTCTGGCGCATCCGCGAGGACGACATCTACCCAGCCCTCTTCGGTGGAGACTGCCGAGGCATTTTTGTACTGCCGCTTGAACTGTTCCAGCAGAGGTTTGGCATTTCGGATGTCGACCCCAGATGGCTCTTCTATGGCGTGTTCGAGCATGGGCCGACGCCGCAGCGGCCTTACTGGCTCTATGTGACGTCCGGCCACTCGAATCCGTGGAAGCAAGAAGAAGGCGCCTACGATCCTGAAGGCGAATCCGGAGCAGGGGTGGAATTCATCCTGGCTTCTACGGAGCAGGGCGATTGGGCAATCCGATGCCTGCAGAATTTGCTGGCCTTCGACCTTCTCCTCGGCGCGGGCCATTTCGGTGATCGCGGGCCTTTGGGCGAGGGTGACAGAATCCCCTTACGCTCACCGATAAATGGCGTCGAAGGTTGCGAGGTCCGAAACGTGGTCGTCGTACGCACTCCGTTGCTTCCACCCGATTTCACCTTGCCGTCGGGCCGGGTCGAGTTTTTCACTTTTGTTGGAATGACCGACAAGGAATTGGATTTCGCCAAGGCAAATGGCAACGAGGCACTCATCACGCGGCTCGGCTCGTCCGGCTGCTTTCCGGTGACCCACCCGCAGCGGCGGTCCGTCGTTTAGCGTTCACGCGGATTTAAACCCCCGCCAATAACCCCATCACAAACTCCACGAACGCCCGCACCTTGGCGGTGCGGTATTGCCGCGAGGGATAGATCGCGTGGAGGGGGAAGAACTCGTCCGACCAGTCCGGAAACAGGTCGATCAGTTGCCCGTCGCGCACCTGCTCGCGCGTGGCGAATTCCAGAACCTGTGCGATGCCGGCGCCTGCAAGGCAGGCGTTGAGCATGGTCGGCGCGTCGGAGGTCATCAGCCTGGTCTGGACGCTGACCGGCAGCGCCTCGTTGCCGCGGCGAAACTCCCACTCATAGGCGCGGCCATGCGCGGCGTCCCAGAAGTCGATGGCGTCGTGGTCGGGCAGGTCGGAAGGGTGCTGTGGCCGTCCCCGGCGCTCGATATAGGCGGGCGCCGCGACGGTGAGTATGCGCGTCTCGAACAGCTTGCGCGTGGTGAATGAGCCGGCCGGCGGATCGCCGAAGCGCAAGGCAAGATCGAACCCGTCCGCCACAAGGTCGCCCACCGCGTCGCGCATGATGAGCTCGAGGCGAAGCTCCGGATAGAGCGCCAGGAACCGGCCGGCATGCCCGGCCAGCACCAGTTGCGAGAAGAACGGGTCGACATTGACGCGCAGCCTGCCGCGAACCACCGAGCTGGCGCCGGTGGCCTCGACCGCCGCCTCCTCGATGCCGTCGAGGTGAGGGCCGACCCGTTCGTAAAAGCGCCGCCCTTCGTCCGTCAGGTGCATGGTGCGGGTCGTGCGGTCGAGCAGCCTGACACCGATGCGGGCTTCGAGCCGCTGGATGGCGCGGCCGACCCCCGAGGCGGTCATGCCGAGCGCGTCCGCTGCCCGCGCCATCGAGCCGGCTTCGACCACCGCCATCAGCACCGTCACGCCGGACAGCAATCTTCCGTCATAGGGCATGCGCCATTCCCAACTTCAAGTCCGGATTATGATGACATATCGGCGCTGGGATCAGCAAGCAAAGGGTGTGAAAAGACCGGCCAGAGACCGCTGGCCGCCCCACCCGCTGGCCGTGATGCCGGTCAGCACCACAAACGAAGGAAAGATCATGTTCGCAATTACCGCCATTACCGGCCGCGTCGGCGGCGTCCTTGCCGAGACACTGCTGGCATCGGGCCACAAGGTCCGGGCCGTTGTTCGCGACGAAGCCAAGGGCGCGCCGTGGCTGGTCAAAGGCTGCGAGGTCGCTGTCGCCGATCTCGGCGACCCCGGGCCGCTTGCCGCGGCGCTTTCGGGCGTCGAGGGCGCGTTCATCCTGTTGCCGCCGGTCTATGATGCCGAACCCGATTTCCCGGAGGTGCTGCCGAAGATCGCCGTCGTCCGCGAGGCCCTGCATAGGGCGCTGCCGCCCAAGGTGGTCGTGCTGTCGACGATCGGCGCGGATGCCGCCGAACCCAATCTGCTCAATGTGCTGCGCCTGCTGGAAGAGGCGCTTGCGGACCTGCCCGTGGCCGTGACGTTCCTGCGCGCCGCCTGGTTCATGGAGAACGCCCAGTGGGACATCGCCTCGGCGCGCGACCGGGGCGTGATCGACAGCTACCTGCAGCCGCTCGATCGACCGGTCGCGATGATCTCGGCCGCGGATGTCGGCAGGACGGCCGCGGAACTCTTGCTTGAGGATTGGAGCGGCCACCGGGTGATCGAACTGGAAGCGCAACACAGGGTGTCGCCGAACCACATCGCCGCCGCCTTTGCAAAGGCGCTCGGCCGCGATGTCGAGGTGCGTATCGTCCCGCGCGAGCGCTGGGAGACGATCTTCCGCGAGCAGGGCATGCGCCATCCCGAAATGCGAATGCGCATGCTCGACGGCTTCAACGAAGGCTGGATCGACTTTCGCGATCCGAACGCCCAAAGGCGCAAGGGCTGCATCGGGATAGACGAGGCGATTGCGGAGCTCGTCGGCATGTCTCGCCATGCCTAATGACGGCCGGACTAAAGCGACCACCTGTCGCGCTGGCGCCACAGGTCCATCGGAGCCCGCCAAAGGCGATACCAGCCGGCTCTCCTTATCTGCTCGGCAATTGGCGCTTCGCCGTAAGCTCTGAAGAACTGCAGCACGCGGGGACTGGCGAAAGCCTTCTTTCCTCGCGTGTTGTAATCGCTGACGGGAAGGTGGTGCCGGCCGAGAGCCAGGCCGCCCTGGGAGAGCGCAACGCCGATGCAGAACTGCTCCGGCGCGTCCGTCTTGGTCAATTCCCGCACGGCCAGCATCGCGGAATATGCCTCGGTTAACGCACCGGCATTGGCCCGATGAACGCCGAGGATTCCGCTTTGCCACATCGGTTCATGGCCTGTCAGGGTATAGTGCCCGATCTTGACGCCCTTGCCCGAGAGAACCGGGTAGAGCCGATGCTGGCCCTCGCATTTGCGCATGAAGGAGCGGGTCGGAGAAATCTGCCGAAACCCCTTGGAAGGATCGGCATAAGGGTAATGGTCGGAGTCCATGAAAATGAGGCGGTCGGCTCGCTTCAGGATCTCGATCAGGCACGCGGCCTTGATGCCGAAATGATAGCGCCGGCCGAAAGACATCAGCTCCTTCTGGTCGGCGGTGATGGCCATCGTCTCGACGGGATATCGGCGAAAAAGCTCGGGCCTGTCGGTTGCGACGATTATTTTGGCGCCAGGGCAATTGTGCAGAAGCTTCAGCGCGCTGAGCAGCGCGCCAAGGTGATAGACCTCGTTATCGCCATACGCGATATAGCCAAAAACGTCGTTCATTCGATCGGTAGGGGAGAAGTGTCTGGGATCCTCCCCTATCAACACACGCATCCGCGATCCACCCAAAAGTTCCTCCCATGCCGGCGCGGCGGCTGCGGAACACTTGGCCGATCAGTCGCTTGCGCCCGTCCGAACTTCCTGGTTGATGGCCCGGCCGATCCGGGGCTATGTCGGCGGGAGCGTCGGAGAGGTAACCGGATGTCAGCGCTTTCCAAATGGCTGAAGGATGTGCGCTCCAGATTGCCGGAGCATGTGACGGTCGGCCGTCACACCTACGGCGTGACATGGCGAAAGGTCTTGTTCCCTTCGAGGGACGCGCCTCTGCGGGTTGGCGCCTTCTGCTCGGTCGCGGGTCAGGTGCTTTTCATGTGCTCGGGCCAGCATCCGACCGACAGCGCGACGTCATTCCCCATCCACAGCCGATTGCTGAAGCAGCCCGAGCCGGTCTCGAATGGCGGCAGACCGGGCGGCATCACCGTCGGCAACGATGTCTGGATCGGCCATGGCGCCATGATTTTGCCCGGCGTCGAAATCGGTGATGGCGCCGTCATCGGGGCAGGGGCGGTGGTCACGAAGAACGTGCCGCCCTACGCCATCGTCGGCGGTTCCCCGGCAAGGTTGATCAGATACCGGTTCTCGCAGGACATCGTCGTGAAGCTTCTCGCCATCCAATGGTGGCGTTGGGACGATGACAAGGTCAAACGCGAGGCGGGTCTGCTTACCGGCCCGATCGAGACTTTTATCGAGAGGCATTCTGTGGCAGGCACCGCAACGAAATGATGGGCAGCGGTTAGCGGAACGATGAAGTCTTGCTTCTTCCTGGCGACGGATGCCGGCTACTTTCCATATGCCTGCCTGACGGCGCGGCGGATACTGGATGTCTCCACCCCGATCGACGGCTTTCTGCTCTACACCGGTGCGAGCCAGGCGGATCTTGAAGTCGCCCGGCATCTGCTGAAAGGCAAGGTCGAGCTGGTCGATGTCACCGACTTCATGACGAATTTCGGCTTTCGCTTCGGAACCTACAGCATTGCCGCTTACGTTCGGCTTTTCGCCGATCGGTTTCCGGTGTTCGAACCGTATGACCGCATCGCGTATACGGATTGCGACGTTCTCTTCAACCGGGACATCAATGATCTGGCCGGACAGCGGCTGCGCGCTCCGCTGCTCGCCGCGCACGACGACTACATGTATTTCCGGCCCTCTTACCGGCAGAAGCTCAAGCTGGCGGCCGGCGCGCCATATTTCAATTCCGGCGTCGTCGTCTTCGATATGAACGCCGTCCGCGAAAATGCGCTGCTGGAGCGCACGCGAAAGACCGCCATTGACGGAAGGATGAATGATCAAAATGCCCTGAACGTCGCCTTCGAGGGCAAATGGCAGACGATGCATCCAAACTGGAACCTGCAGTCGCTCGGAACGAGAGAATTCCGCTTCTCGCAAGCCTGGGCCAGGCATTTCGCGGGCGGCAAGCCATGGGGCAACCAGGTCGGGGTCGAACTCGACGCGCTGCGCATCTGGCGAGATCTGGCAAGGGAGACGCCCTGGGGCAGGCCCTTCGAGCAGCGCATACCCTTCGAGCGCGGCGTGGTGAAGCGCTTCTTCCGGCGCTTCGACGCGATTGCCGGCCTGTTCGGCAAGGACGTGCAGCGCCGCAGGGCCAGATATGACGGCAGCAGGATGCACGCGATCTATGCCAGGCAGGCAGATGAAGGCGCGATGGCGGTCCAGTTTCCGGAAGTGCTTGGCGGTTTCGCCTGACCAGGGCTGCCTGCTTGCCCGATTGACCATGCGCTGTGGATAGTAACCGTGCGTTTACCATGCTCCGGCGCTGGCGTTGCGGCCCGGCGCCCGACTCGCCGAAATGGGAAGGCCTGAACCCGTCAGGCAGCCCCGAAGCCCAGCGGCCGGCGTTTTCATGTACCCCACGGGATGCGTGCTGTAACGCGTTCCGCAGTATGCGCCGGCCGTAATTTCGCCCCCATGAAAATGGAAGCCCGCCGCGGCAATGGGAAACCGCGACGGGCTTGGTGACGCCCCAACGGGACGCCATGGGAAATCGAGGCTACGCCAGCAGTCCGGCGACCTTGGCCGCCTTACGCAGCGTCTTGCGGGCTTCCACCGGGCTGCGCAGGCCGTCAAGCGCGTCACGGCAGACGCGGCTCGCCGAGCGCCAGGCGCCGTCGCGCGCCTGTCCCGGCCAACGTTGGTCGAGGCATTCCATCGCCTCGAAGCAGCTCGATACCTTGCGCTGGCCGTTTGGCTGGAAATCGATCACGACTGGTTCGGAAAACCAGACATCGTTCATCACTTTCTCCATTGTTATGATCGTCTTTTGGGCAAGCAATCAGCGCCGGATGGCGCCGATGCAGGCCGAGGGCGATTGCCGACCCGCGCGTTAACCAACCACCACGCATTAGGTTCCGAAGAATTTCGAGGCGACGATAGGCAGCGTCGGGACGAGCTCCTCAGCGATTCCGGATGGCCGAAATCGTGTGACCAAAGTCACTGCAGCACCCTCGCGGGCTGCGCTAATGAATCCGCCAGGCTGATGAAACGCGGGAAGACCTCTCATGATTATCGCCGTGCTTGCACTCGCCATGACCGCCGCGACGTTGATGGCGACCGCTTTCGGGCTCTACGACGAGGTCCGGCAAAACCGCTTGCATGCCGAAGCGGATCGGTTGCGCGCGTTTCGAACCGCGTGTCGGTTTCGCGTCAACGCGCGCAACCGATAGGGGCCGGCCCCGCCAGGCATGTTCACCCCGCTTCAGCTGGCCATGTGCCTTTTTCGGGCCGGAATCCTGCTCTCTCCGGCGATGTTCGCGGTGCTGGTGCTTTGTGGCTTTTCTATCGATAGGCAGGCTCGAGCAACACGCCGCCGCCATGTCCTATTCGATCAGCACATGCGCTTCGCGCGCGGCGGCGATGAAGGCCTCCCTGGCGGCGTCAGCCGGGACGTCGCCGCGGATCGCCCGGCGGCAGGCCCGCAGCGCCTCGCCATGCAGCGCGCTGCCGGCATCGCGCCATTGGCCGGTCAGCAGTTCGGCGGCTTGTTCGGCGTTGGATATGTGGCGGATCGAGCCGGAAACGCCGACGGCGACTTCAACCGGCCTGGAGAACCATCCCTGGATCATCGCAACCTCCCGAACATGTCGGAACGCGATGTTCTACCGTTGCGTTCCGCGTCAACTTAACGTGAAGCTGCCTCGCGCGGGCGGAGCACCTTGCTCATCTTCCAAGCGGCCGGCGCGAAAGCTCGATCAGTTCTGCCTCGTCGGTGATGCCGGCCATGTAATTGGCGATGATGCGCGAGGCGCGTGCTTCCTTCTGCTCGGCGGTCTCGCCCTTGATGCTGCCATTCTCATAGACACGGCCAAGCATCGCCGTCTCGTCGGGAGTGAATGTGTTGCGGGCATTGGACGCAATGGACATGGCTTCCTCCTTGAGCCGGGCTCCTTTCTTGCCCGGTTAATATTAGCATGCTTGACGGTTGAGCGTGAGTCGCGGCAAGGCAAGCTTGCCATGCACTTCGGCTGACGCCGCTCTTGCCAGCGGCTGGCCGCCATTTTGCCGAGCCTCGTTATATTCTTGCCGAACGAGCGCTGCGCTGATACGCATTAGCAGCGCGGAATTTTTCCGAGTCTGCATTGACTTGAGCCCGAAAAAACGCCGCGCGTTCTGTCCGAGACCAGCGACTCCGGCGTGGTGGCAACCGGGTTACGAAGGGGTTCTGGTCGAAAAAGAAGCAGGGCAGGTCCCGTGTCGAAATCGGGGCATGCCCACCAACGCTCTGGAACTCTGAAGCCATTTGCCCCCATGGCCTTCGGAAGAGCTGAACCATGGGGAAATCGATGGTTACGAAGAAACTTACCGCCAACGCAGAAAGCGCGGCAGCCTTTCTTGCGGTGATGGGCAACGAGAAGCGTCTGCTCATCATGAACTACCTGGCCGAGGGCGAACTCTCTGTCGGCGTGCTCGCCGACAAGGTCGAACTCAGCCAATCGGCGCTGTCGCAACACCTGGCCAAACTGCGCAGGTTTGGCCTGGTCGAAACCCGCCGCGATCGTCAGATGGTCTACTATTCCTGCAAGTCTTCGGCGGCGCGCGAACTTCTGGCGCTGCTCGACGGCCTGCTGGCCACGGACAAGCCGCTTGCCGGACCGGCAAGGCAGGCCTTCGTCGAGAGGATGCGGCGGCCGCAGGCCGCCTGAACGGACTGCCAAGCGCGGACGAGGCCCGGGGGGCCTTCGTCCGGCGCGGCGCCTTGATGGCCGGGCCGCGTCGCGACGCCGCCCGGCTTTCCTGCACCTCCAAGCCGTTCCGCCGCCCCGCCGGCCGGACAGACGGTACATCACGTTTCTTTGACGGGTGCTGTCTCGACGCCGGATGCTCCCGGCAAGCCGCTGATAGAACGGGCTTTTCCTGCGCGGTCGGGCGCGCGGTCCGACCAAAGTTTACGGATTTGTAAGTCGCCCGGCCAAGCCCTGTTGGCTAGATTTCGAGTCGATCCACACCCCCGGATCATGACGGTGCCGAGCTTCCACTTCGGCTCCGTAAAGAGGCTCGCCGATCCCGGCGAGCCTCTTTCGTTTCTGGATCGGAGCGATTTTGGGAAGGTGCGGGCGGTTTTCCCTACGGACCGCGTCAAAGAGAGAACGGTCCGCCGTTTCCGTGAAACGGCAGACCGCTCTATGGCGACGCCTTCTGTCTGGTGATCACGCTCCTCACCGCCAGCACCAGCACCGTGATGACGATCAGGATCACCGAAAGTGCCGCGATCGCCGGATCGATGTTATCGCGCAGGCCCATCCACATCAGGCGCGGCAGCGTGATCGCATTCACCGAGGTGATGAACAAAGTCACGCCGATCTCTTCCCAGGAGAGCACGAAGGAGAGCAGGGCGGCGGTGACGATGCCGAATTTGATGTTGGGCATGATGACGCGCGTCGCGCGTTCCCACACGCTGGCGCCGAGGCCGCGCGCGGCAAGGTCGATGCGCCGGTCGAGCTGGCTGAGCGAGACCAGGATCAGCACCGTGGCGAAGGGCACTGTCATCACCGAATGCGCCATCGCGACACCCAGCCAGGTGTCGTAGCCGAAGAACGAGGTGAGGCCGGAAACCGAGGTGAGCAAGAAATAGAGCGTCACCGCCGAGACCACCGGCGGCACCACCATCGGCAGCAGCACGAAGCCGACGAGAGCGGCGGTGAAGCGCGGCTGGAACATCCACACCCCGAGGCTGAAGGTGAGGGCAAGCGCGGTGGACAGGATGCTGCTCACCACGCCGATGCGGATCGACAGCAGGATGGAGTCCAGCCAGCGCGGATCCTCGATGAGCGAGCGGTAGTGGCGCAGCGACAGTTCACCCGTCGGCATGGTCAGCATGCGGCTCGGCGTCAGCGACACCGGGATGACGGCAAGCAGCGGCATCAGCAGGAACAGTGCCACCAGCACGGCGAGGATGAGCGAGACGGGGCCGGGACGGTAGGTCGGCATCGCTACACCAACTGCTTCGGTTTGACGTAGCGGAACAGCACCGCCATCAGCGCGCCGACGAACACCACCAGCACGACGCTGATCGCAGCGCCCAGCCCCCAGTCCGGGCTCTGGAAGATGCGCAGATAGATCAGCTCCGCGATCATCACGCTGCGGCCGCCGCCGAGGATTGCCGGCGTGACGAAGAAGCCGAGCGAGAAGACGAAGGTGATCATCGCCGAGCCGATGATGCCGGAGCGCGTCATCGGCACGAACACCGTCCAGAAGGTGCGCATGCGGCTGGAGCCAAGACCGCGCGCCGCGAGCAGCACGCGCTCGTCGAGGCTGCGCATGGCGGAAGCCAGCGGGAACACGGCGAAGGGGATGAGGAAATGCGACATGCCGACGATGACGCCGAATTCGTTGCGCACCAGGGTCAACGGCTCCGAGATGAAGCCGATCGATTGCAGCCAGGTATTGATCAGGCCGCGGTTGGAGAGCAGCGCCACCCAGCCGAACGCGCGGGTGAGTACGGAAATCCAAAACGGCACCAGGATACAGAATTCGGCCAGCACGCGCTGCACGGGGCTGCCGCGCACCCAGACCACGGTGATGGCGTATGCGGCGGTGACGGAGACCGCGGTGACGATCGCCGCGATGCGCAGCGTGCGGATGAACACCGACTGCACCAGGTCATCGGTGAGCAGCGCGTGGTACTGGCCGAGCCCGGGACCGGGGAGCGTAAAGCTCCACTTCACCACGCCGAGGAACGGCCAGGCATAGGCAAGGATCAGGAACAGGAGCAACGGCGCCATCAGCAGCGCCGCGCCCATCCTGTCGGAGAGGGTGCCTCTCATAGGTCTCAAAATCTCTGCCTGATCAGGCAGAGATGATCTTGGTGTATTCGTCGAGCGCCGCGCCGTAGTTCTTGGCGTACCACTCCATGTCGAGCGCGATCTGCTTCTTCATGTTTTCCGGATCGACCGGATTGATGCGCTTCTTGTCGGCCGGGATCAGCGCGTCCGTCGCTGGATTGGCTGGACCCTGGCCGAGCTTGTCGAACATCACCAGTTCCTTCTGCGGATCCTGGGTGCTGGCGATGAACTTCATCGCCGCGTCCTTGCCACCGGGGTTGTTCTTGAGCACCGCCAGCGCGCCGGGCGAGATCAGGCCCTGGTCCCAGATGAACTTGATCTGGCCGCCGGAATCCTGCTCGATCAGCGAGGCGCGTGTCGACCAGACGATCGCCATCGAGGCTTCGCCGTTGAGCAGCACGCTCTGGCTCTCGGCGCCGCCGCCCCAATAGGAGACGACGTTCTCCTTGAAGGCGGCGATCTTGTCATGCGCGCGCTTCAGATCGAGCGGATAGAGCGAGGCGGGCGCCACGCCGTCGGCCAACAAGGCGGCTTCCCAGCTCGACACGCCCCATTTGTAGAGCGAACGCTTGCCCGGGAATTTCTTGACGTCGAAGAAGTCGGCCATGCCGGTCGGCGCGTTGGAGCCGAATTTCTGCGAGTCGTAGGCGATCACATAGGAGAAGAAATAGGTGGACGCGGCATATTCCCAGCCGAAGCCCGGCCGCATCTTGCTCTTGTCGACGACCTTGTAGTCGATCGGCTCGAGCATGCCCTGGCCGCCCAGCGTGATGGCCGAGAACGGATCGACGTCGACCAGGTCCCAGGTCGGCGCGCCGCTCTTGAACTGCGCGGCGATCGCGCCTTCCGTCGGCCCCGAGCCGTCCATCTTGACCGGGATGCCCGTGTCCTTGGTGAAGGCCTGGCCATAGGCGGCGTCGTAAGCCGTGATGGCGTCGCCGCCCCAGTTGACCAGCACCAGCCCTTTGGTCTCGGCATAAGCGCCGGTCGAGCGCAACAGCATCGGCGTGCCGGCGAGCACGAGGCCCGCGAGCTGCGCGAACTGGCGCCGCGAGATCTCGCCGCGCTTCGCCCGCCCGGCAAGGTTTTCCATTGCCTGTTTCTTCGTGTCGTTCGTCATGTCAGTTCCCCTTGTTGTCGTTGATTTGAACCGGAAGCTGGTGCGGCGATTTCAGGCCGCAGCAGCGCTGTCTACTGTCCTCCGTCCGGAAGGAGGAAACCCTTCTCCGCCGGCCAGGTCAGCCAGACGGAATTGCCCTTGCTCAGGGCCGCGGCCGCGACCTCGTTCGGCACCGAGACGGTCACCCTGGCGCCCTGGCGCGTGGTGAGGTCGAGCTTGGTCGCGGCACCCAGATAGGTCGAGGCCACGGCCGTCGCGGCGATGCCGTTCTCATTGACCGACGCTTCCGGCGCGATCGACATGTCCTCGGGACGGATGGCGAGGATCGCGTCGCCTTTGATCGCCTCCGCCTTGCAGCGCATGTTGACCGCGCGGTCCTCGCAGAGCCCGGTGGCGCCATTGTCGGCGGGGCGCACGCCCTTCACCGGCAGCATGTTGATCTCGCCCAGGAACTCGGCGACGAAGCGGTTGGCCGGCCTGTCATAGACTTCATCCGGCCTGCCCACCTGCAAGAGCTTGCCATGGTTGAAGATGGCGACGCGCGATGACAGCGCCAGCGCCTCGCTCTGATCGTGGGTGACGAAGACGAAGGTGGTGCCGGTCTCCTGATGCAGCCGCTTCATCTCGGCCTGCATCTGGCCGCGCAGGCTCTTGTCTAGTGCCGAGAACGGCTCGTCCAGCAAGAGCACACCCGGTTCGAAGACCAGCGCGCGGGCAAGCGCGACGCGCTGCTGCTGGCCGCCGGAAAGCTGCGCCGGCAGCTTTTTCTGATGGCCCTTGAGACCGACGCGCTCGATCATCTCGCCGACACGGTTCTTGATCTCGGCGGCGGATTTCTTGCGCACCTTGAGCGGGAACGCGATGTTCTGTTCCACACTCATATGCGGGAACAAGGCATAGCCCTGGAACACCATGCCGGCGGCGCGCTGCTCGGCAGGCCGGTTGGTGATGTCGACGCCGTCGCTGAAAAGCTTGCCCTCGCTCGGCTGCACGAAGCCGGCAAGGATCATCAGGAAAGTGGTCTTGCCCGAGCCGGAGGGGCCAAGCAGCGTCAGGAACTCGCCGCGGCCGATATCGAGCGACAGATTGTCGAGGGCCCGGAACGAGCCGAAGCTCTTGCCGATCCCGTTCGCCTTGATTTCTGCGGCCCGGCCGGGTTGCTGCATCCTGGCTCTTTCCTCAGTTCCCGATGAAATCGTAGGCACGGCGCGCGTTCACCGCAACCGAATAGTTTTCGCCTGATCGGCAAATTTGATTCACGGGTGGCGGGGTTCGTGGGTGGTTGGAGCGTCTGCGGGCGCAAGGCGTTCGGCGCGCACGCCGACGTCCGCGATTGGCGAAAGCGCCCCACGGCTTCGTCATTCCAGGGCGGAGCAAGGAGCGAAGCGACGCGCGCAGACCCTGGAATCCATGCCGTGACTTCTGAGAGCTGCAACGGTGCAGAATTCTGATAGGCCATGCCCTTCGCGATCGTCACGGCATGGATCCTCGGGTCAAGCCCGAGGATGACGACCGGAGAGGGCGGCAGCCCTCAATCTAAAGCCTGCTCTCCGACAGCTTCGCCCTCAGCCAGTCGCTGAAGGCGTTGAGCACCGGGTGCCTGGCCTTCGCATGCTCGAACACCAGGTAATAGGAGCGCGGCGAGGGGACGGTCGCCTCGAACGGCTTGACCAGCCGGCCTTCGCTCAGCGCCTGGCGGCCGGTGAGTTCGTCGCCCAGCGCAATGCCCTGGCCGGCGATTGCCGCCGAGAAGACAAGGTTCATGTCGGAAAAGAAGATGCCGCCTTCCGTATCGGGATTTTCCACCTTGGACAGGGCCAGCCAGCGCGCCCAGTCCTCGGTGTCGGAAAGATGGAGCAGGCTGGCGCGCAGCACGTCGGCGGGTTTGGAAAAGCCGCCGACCTTGTTGAGCAGTCTCGGGCTGCAGAGCGGCGTGAAGGAGACCTCGCAGAGCAGCTCCACAGCCCGGTTCGGCCAGTTGCCGACGCCGAAGGCGATGAAGGCGTCGGCATCCGGATTGCTGACATCGTCGAGTCGCCGCGGTGTAAGCACCGAGAGCGCCACGTCCGGATACATCTGCTGGAACTCGCCGATATGGGTGCACAGGAACATCGAGGCGAAGCCCGGCGGGCAGGAAATAGCGAATGAGCCGCCGACCCCGGCGCCGCTGTTCTGCGTCCCCGCGTCGCCGAGCACGGTCAGCGCCTTCCTGACGTCGGCCGCGTAGCGCTGGCCGCGAGGCGTCAGCGCCACGCCCTTGCCGATGCGCTGCAACAGATCGAAACCGAGGTCGCGCTCGAGCAGCCGAAGCTGGTGCGAGACGGCGCTGCGGGTGAGGTGAAGCTCGTCGGCGGCGCGCCACACGCTGCCATGACGGGCAAAACTGTCTAGGGCGCGCAGCGCCTGCGTGGACGGTATTCGCAAGAGGCCTCAGGTGAACCGAATTTGCACGAGCCGGGAAAACATATCACTTTTTGACGAGCCGCTTCACTGCTTTCTTTGCGGCATGGACAAACCGGTGACGAGTTCCGCGCAGGAAACCGCGCTTGCCACGATCGACAGCATCCAGCCGCTGCTGTCGGCCTGGACGCGTACCATCTTCGATCTCGGCGAAACCGCCTGGCGCGAGTACCAGTCGGCGGCCTGGTATGTGGACCGGCTGAAGCGCGAGGGCTTCTCGGTCGAGGAAGGGTCGGCCGGCATGCCGACCGCCTTCTGCGCGCATTGGACGAATGGCGACGGCCCGGCGATCGGCATGTATGGTGAGTACGACGCCGTGCCCGGAAACTGCCAGGACGCAGCAGTGGTGAAGCAGCCGCGGCCCGGTCTGGGTTTCGAAGCGGGTGGTCATACCGATCCGCATTCGGGCCTCGGCATCGGCAGTCTCGGCGGACTTCTGGCCACCAAGGCGGCGATGCTGGAGCATGGCATCAAGGGGACGCTGCGTTTCACCGGCGAGCCGGCCGAGAAGGTGAGGGGCTCGAAGCCGATCCATGCGGCAAAAGGCTATTATGATGGCCTTGCCGGCATGATCTCCTTCCATCCCTTCTACATGCTGCCGCTGTGCAACACCGCGCGCTGGGACACGCATTGCGGCGCGGCCTATTCGATGATCTACCGCTTCATCTGCGACGAGCCCGAGAGCTGGGGTCGCGCGGTAAGCGATGCAGCACCCATCCCGCAGGCGCATTCGGCGGTCAGGGCGCCCGGCGCCAACGACGCGCTGATGATGATGTACATGGCCTCCAAGGCGCTGCGCGATTCCATGCTGACGCATCAGGGCGGCTGGTCGATCAGCGAGGCGATCCTAACGGCAGGGCAGGCGACCGCCGACAACCTTCCCGCCGGCCTTGCCGAGATCCAGTACATGATCCGCGTGCCGACCATTGCCATGGCCGAGCAGGTGACCGCCGTGCTCGACCGCAACGCGGAAGCGGCGGCCAGGATGAGCGGCTGCCGTTACGAGCGCCACTGGGTGTCGAAGTCGCGGCCGGGGCTGGCCAACCACGCCATGGCCGACATCACTTATCAGGCGCTGTCGACCGTCGGCGCGCCGCGCTGGGACGAGGCGGCGAGGGCCATTGCCCGCGAGGTTCAGGTCAATGCCGGCGGCGAGGCGACCGAGAACCCGTTCATCGACGAGCTGGAGCGGCTGATCGCGCCGCAGGAGGCTGAGGCGATCCTGCGCCGCGACCTGCCGCCGTCGCAGGTGAACTCCACCTCCGACGACTACACTGACATGAGCTGGCACGCGCCGACGTCGCGATTCTATGTCGCCCGCCCGGCGCTGCGCGCGGTCAAGGGCCAGTCCTATCCGTCCTGGGCGATGAACGCGCTGGGCGGCATTTCCGCCACCATCGACCCGATGGTCACCTGCGCCGCCAAGACGGTCGCGCTGACGGCGCTGCGCCTGCTGGAGGACAAGGTCGCGCGTGACGCCGCCATGGATGAGTTCGTCAAGCGAACCGGCGGCGGCGTCGGCGGCTCGAACTGGATCGCGCCGCTTTGCGATTACGAACCCCCGATCAATTTCCGCTGGCCGGAATATGTCACCACCGCGCGCGGGCGCGACTGGTGGATCCCGGCCGCTTCCACCGCGTGACCATCAACAGAACATTCCAGAGGAGAACACCATGACCGTCCATGACCGCATCGTCGCCGAGCCGTTCTCGCTGCAGCGCCGCAACCCCAATGGCGGCACCAAGCCGCTGACCGTCTGGGGCTTCGCCAACGAAACCGATGTGCTGACCGACGTGCTGCTCGGCTCGCCCAATTTCCTGCGCCACCTGTCGACCAGCTCGCTGTCGAGGAAACATCTGCGCGAGGCGCCCTGCAACATCCAGATCGCGCAGGCGCAGCACAAGGACCTCGTCGCCGCCTACGAGCATTTCGGCGTCAACATCCACTGGCACGAGCCGACGCCGGAATTGCCGATGCAGGTCTATTCGCGCGACTCCAGCGTCATGACGCCTTACGGCGCCTTCATCACCGCAATGGCCAACTGGTGGCGGCGCGGCGAGAACTACGCCGCGATCCGCACTTATGAAAAGCTCGGCATCCCGATCTACGACATGGTGACGGCCGGCACCTTCGAGGGCGGCGACTTCAACGTCATCGAGGACGGCGTTGTGCTGATCGGCTGCGGCGGCGCCCGCACCCAGGAAGAAGGCGCCCGCCAGGTGAAGGAATGGTTCGACAAGGAAGGCTGGGAGACGCGTCTCGCCTTCATCGACGAGTACTATGTCCATATCGACCTGATGGTGGTCCCGATCGCCGAAAAGCTCACCGCCGTCTGCCTCGCCTGTACCGAGCCCGGCATCGTCGACTGGCTGAAGGGCAAGGGCCACGAGATCATCGACGTGCCCTTCCAGGACACGATGGCGCTCGGCTGCAACTTCATGTCGCTCGGCAAGGACAGGGTGATCGCGCCGACCTCCAGCAAGAGCCTCATCGGCCAGTTGAAGGCGCGCGGCTTCGAGGTCGCGGCCGTCGACATGAGCGAAATCTCCAAGACCGGCGGCGGCATCCACTGCATGGCGCAGGCGCTGAAGCGCGTGCCGGCATAACGGGTTTCAAGGTCCGAAACCACCGAAGGGGAACGCTTACCCCCTGGCCGTCGGGCCAGGGGGATTTCTCTTTGCAGGTCCGGCCTGTCAGGAGACTTTGCCATATCCGTTCCGATCATCCTGGGCCTGGGCTAGGCTCTCGCCATCCTAAAACAGGATTGCCGCAAAGATGATCGTCCAGGCCTGCATCAACGGCGCCCGTCCCGCCGATTTTCATCCAGCATTGCCGCTCGATCCTGAGGCCATGGCGCGCGACGCAGCCGCCTCGATCGCTGCGGGCGCGGCCGAGCTGCATGTCCATGCGCGCGGCGCCGATGGTCAGGAGAGCCTGGCGCCGGAAGCGATGGACAGGACGGTCGCGGCACTGCGCCGCGCCTGTCCAGGCACGCTGATCGGCGTCTCCACCGGCGCCTGGATCGAGAAGGACGATCTGCGCACGCTGGTTGCCATCTCCGGCTGGCGCGAGCTGCCCGACTATGCCTCGGTCAATCTGAGCGAGACGGCGGCGCCCGAGGTGATGGAGGCCCTGCGCGGCCGCGGCGTCGGCATCGAGGCCGGACTGGCCTCGATCGGCGACGCGCTCAGGCTTGCCAGTCTCGACCATGGCGGGCGGGTGCTGCGCGTGCTGATCGAGATTTCCGAGCAGACGCTGGACGAGGCCTTCGCTGTCGCCAACGGCATTGAAAAGGTGCTGCAGCGCGAGGGTATCCACCGCTCGATCCTGCTGCATGGCGAGAACGCGACCGTGTGGCCTTTTGTTCAGCGGGCGGCGCTGCGGAAATTTTCAACCCGAGTTGGGTTGGAGGATGGCAAGGAGTTGCCGGACGGCAGCGTGGCCGATGGGAATGCAGCGCTGGTTGCGGCGGCGGTGGGGATTTATCGCCGAGCGTGACCCGGTTCCTCGCCCCACGAAGTGGGGAGAGGTGGCTCGGCGAAGCCGAGATGGAGAGGGGAGCGCCCTACGAAGGCCCCTCTCCGTCCGCTTCGCGGACACCTCTCCCCGCCTTTGGCGGGGCGAGGAAACGCCCTCACTGCGTATCCGCGTTGGCCCTCAACTCCGCGCGCCTCTCATCAGACACCACGGCGAGGTCCAGCACCTTCTGCAGGCCAGCCGCGTGGCGGAAGGTCGGCTCGGTCTGCGCGCCGCTCTTCACCGCCTCGACGAAGCGCTGGTAGTTGGTCGGGACGGAGCCTGCGTCGAGTTCCTCCCATTTGGCGTTCTCGACATTGGCGCCGATACAAGCCTTCAGCATTGAGCCGTCGAGATTGTGCACCACCTCGACGGCGCCCTTGTCGCCATGGATGCGAAGGCGCAGTTCGTTGATATGGCCGGTGGCCCAGCGGCTGGCATGCACCACGCCGAAGGCGCCGTTGGAAAAATCGAGCGTCATGGCGAAGCTGTCATTGGCGTCGAGCTGGTATTCGCCGATGCGGTTGCCCGGCGCCTTGTCGAAGGCGCGCAGCCGGCAGAAGACATGGTCGATGTCGAGCGCGGCGCCATAGCTGGCGAAATCGAGGATATGGATGCCGACATCGCCCAGCACGCCGTTGGAGCCGTGGCCGCGCGACAGCCGCCACAGCCATTTCGGATCGGTGCGCCAGTCGCCCCAGAATTTCGACACCAGCCAGCTCTGCAGATAGGATGCCTCGACATGACGCACCGTACCGATCTCGCCGGCCTGCACCATCTGGCGCGCCTTCTGCAGCGCGGCCACGTTGCGATAGGTGAGGTTGACCATGTTGACGATGCCGGCGGCTTCCGCCGCGTCGGCCATTTCGCTGGCCTTGCCGAAATTTTCGGCCAGCGGCTTCTCGCACAATACCGGCTTGCCGGCGGCGACCAGCGCCATGGTGGTCGGATGGTGGATGCGATCGGGCGTGACATTGGCGACCGCGTCGAAGCCGCCCCAGTCGATCGCCGCCTCAAGCGAGGTGAAGCGCTTCGGAATCTTGTAGGCGTCAGCGTACTCGCCGACACGAGCCGCATCGACGTCGACCGCGCCGACGATGTTGACCCCCTCGATGGCGCCGAAGCGGCGGGCATGTTCCTGCGCCATCCAGCCGGTTCCGAGTATCAAAAGCCGCATTTTTCTGCTTCTCCGAGCGGTTTGGTTCGATTCAATCATGCGAGGCGAATGTGGCCCAGACGCTGTGTCCGCGCAATCCCAAGCAAAGAGGGAAGCGCTTTTTAGCGGAAGCCGGCCTCGCCATGCGCGTGCAGCTTTGGTCCACGCTCCTCGATCGGCTCCAGCGCCTTCTCGACCGGCACGTTCGGCGCATTGAGAATGGCGGGCTTCGACCCTTGCGGGTTATGCGCCCACTTCACCGCGTTGCGCAGCACCTTGTGCACGGTGGCGTCGTGGTAGGTCGGATAGGTCTCATGCCCGGGCCGGAAGTAGAAGACGTTGCCGGCGCCGCGCCGGTAGGTCAGGCCCGAGCGAAAAACCTCGCCACCCTGGAACCAGGAGATAAAAACGGTTTCCAGCGGCTCCGGCACGGCGAACTGCTCGCCATACATCTCCTCGTTCTCGAGCTCGAAGAACTCGCCGACGCCTTCGACGATCGGGTGGCTGGGGCTGGTCACCCAGAGCCGCTCGCGCTCGCCGGCCTCGCGCCATTTCAGCGTGCAGGGCGTGCCCATCAGCCGCTTGAAGATCTTGGAGAAATGGCCGGAATGGAGCACGATCAGGCCCATGCCCTCCCAGACGCGCTTTGCAACACGCTCGACCACATTGTCGGCGACCGCGCCATGGTCCTTGTGGCCCCACCAGACCAGCACGTCGGTCTCGGCGAGGCGGGATTCCGGCAGGCCGTGCTCCGGCTGCTCCAGCGTGGCGGTCGAGGCGGAAATCGCCTTGTCGGCATTCAGCGCCTTGGCGATGGTCGCATGCATGCCTTCCGGATAGATGGAGGCCACCACCTCATTGGTCCGCTCATGGATGTTCTCGCCCCAGACGACAGCGCGAATTGTCATGGATTGCCTCGTGAATGGTTGGGAGCCGCCCCGGCGGTCATAGATAGCGCCTTCGCCCGGTATTGAAAGCGGTTTTCGACCGTCGCTTCGCCGTGCACGGAGCCCGGCGCGAAAGTATCCTTATCGGCCAACGATATACGTCCTTATGATCGACATTGATTCAACCGCCGCATAGCCGATTGGCAAGCGCCGCGCCTCGACTACAATGTCAGCCATGGGCGAAGTGCTTGTAGGGACAGCGATCTTTGCTTGCCTGGCCGGGGCCTCGCTGGTCAGCCTGATGGTGCACGAGCGCTTCCCTGCCCACCACCTTGGGGACGACACCAGCGCGGTGGTGCGGCTTGCCGCGAACCTTTTCGTGGTGATGTCGTCGCTTATGCTCGGCCTGATGATCAACTCGGCCAAGAACACATTCGAGTCCATCAACGGCAACGTACACACCTTCGCTACTGATCTCATTCTGCTCGACCGAACGCTCCGGCTCTATGGGCCGGCGGCGGACAGCGCCCGGCAGTCGCTCACGGCCTATGTCCAGCGTGTCGTCGAGACCTCAACGGCCGACAGCGACACGACGGTCGTCCCGAACAGGCTGTCGGAACTGCTGCTCAATCAGGTCGGCGACCTCATGGCGGGATTGACGCCCGCGGATGCCAGGCAAACCGCCACGCAGCAGGCCGCTACACAACAGCTGCAAAAGCTGGTCGAGCAACGCTGGATACTTGCCGAGCAGTCCGAGGGCGCCATTCCTGCGCCGTTGATCGTCCTGCTCGTCGCCTGGCTGACGCTGATCTTCGCCAGCTTCGGTTTCAGGGCGCCGCGCAATGGAACCGTCGTCTTCACATGCCTCATTTCGGCGGCGCTGGTGGCCGCGGCGATCTATCTGATCATTGACATGGACTCGCCCTTTTCAGGCCCGATCCAGATCTCGCCGGCGCCCCTGCAAAGGGCGCTGGCGGAACTGACCGCGCAATGAGTTCACCGGCTGGATTGGCCGAGGAGTTCAATCAGCAGCCTTGCCGCCACCTCGGCGCCGTCGGCGCGGATATTGCCAGCCACTGCCGCCGCTCGAGTGCGGGTTTCGGGCGCCAGCGCCACGTCCAATGCCGCCGACAAGGACTCCGTCGTCGGCACCGGACCGTCATGGGCAGCGCCGATGCCGAGCTGGGCGGTGCGCCTGGCCCAATAGGGCTGGTCGCCGATCTGCGGCACGATCAGCTGCGGCGCTCCCGCCCGCGCGGCGGCGACCGTGGTGCCGGCACCGCCGTGATGGATGACGGCGGCGACGCGGCCGAACAGCGCCTGCTGGTTGACCTCGCCGATGATAAAGCAGTCGTCGCCATCATCGATGAGGCCGAGCCCAGCCCAGCCCTGTGCGAGCACCGCGCGAAGGCCCCTGGCGCGGATTGCCTCGATCGCGGCGCGGCCGGCTTCCCTGGCAACCGATATCGAGCCGAAGCCGACATAGACCGGCGGCGGACCGGCATCGAGGAACGCGTTGAGCCGATCGGGGACGGGCCGTTCGTCCGGCAGGATCAAGGCGCCGGTCTGCACGGCGTCGATCAGGTCCGAAGGCAGCCATGGGCCGAGCACCGGATCGCAGGCGAGCAGGACGGTATCGCCATAGACATAGTCCCGGACATTTTGCACCGGCGGCAGTCCGAGCGATGCGCGCTGGCCGTTGACCGCTTCGCCGAAGAGCGCGTTCTTAGTCCGCATGTCCGTTTCCCACAGCAGCCGGTTGTCGGTCACGCCAGCCGGCAGCGGATGTCCAGGATATTCGTGCGGCCGGTTATGCTGCGACGGCAGCCAGATGGGGCAGAACGTGCCGAGCACGTAGCGCATGCCGCGTTGTTCCGCGACCAGCCGCGCGGCGGCGCAGGATGGGAAGAGGCCGAACGCCACCACCGCGTCGCAGCCTTCGGCGGCCGCGCTCAGCGCCTCATATTGCCTGGCGGCGATCTCGGTCGCCTGGCCGGAGATGAGCCTGGCCCTGTCCTCGGGTGTCGCCGATCGCGACCGGTTGACCATCTCCTTCGCCCATTCGCGCACCGGCGCGAAAGCCGGCGCCAGCGGCACGCCGGCGCGCTCCAGAAGCGCGGCGAACTCCGCGTCGCCCGGCGCGCTCACGCGGGCCTCGACGCCATGCGCCTGCAACGCCGCGCCCAGCGCCGCCAATGGTTCGACGTCGCCGCGCGAGCCGTAAGTCGATAACAAGATCCGCATTCCGTGCTCCGTTTTCTTTTCGGAGCAGCGTTGATACGCCATGCCCGGGGGCTTGCCGCAAGCCCGGGCGGCGCCATATCTACATCCTGGGAAGGGTCGTTATCGCTTCTTAGGTACCGTGATGGCATCGGCGTTCACGCGCGTTTTGGCGCGAGGCCCTTCGGATCAGCAAGTGGGGACTAAAATGCCGGCGACACGTTCGCCGGCAAGGAGCAGGCTTAACCCTGGCGGCCTTCCTGCGCGACCCGGGTGGGGGAGCTTGTCAGGCGTGGGACGACGACAAGGCGCTTGATCTTGCCGCTTTTGTAGGCGGCAAGGAAGCGGTGATAGTCCTTGAAGACGACGCAGCCATTGGATTCCGCACGGCCGCCGCGCAGCATGTAAGTGTGGGCGAGCAAGCCGTTGCGGCCATATTTGTTGCTGCCGCTGGTCGGCGTGAGCCTGATAGCCTCGACGCCATGGAAGCGCGATTCACGCATCGACAGATTGTAGGTGTCCGGCGGCGTCGGGCCGACATTCTTGCGATTGACGAAGCGTGGCTGGTCGACCATCGACCCCAGTCCCGAATGCGCCTCGAGCTTGGAGCCGTCGGGCATGTAAACGGTTCTCGCCGAAATATCGTAGACGGCGACGCCATTGCCCGTCGAAGGCCCATTGAACAGGCTGCGGAAAGCGCCGCCAAGGTTACCGCGCTCCGGCGTGTCCGGCTTGGCATAGGCGAGCATTTCCGACGCCTGCGCCTTGCGCTTGCCGGGCTTGGTGTCGGCCACTATCGGCTTCGAATTCGCCACGCCGGGCAGGGCCTGGTCGCCGCTTCTCGGTGAAACCGCCGTCGGCGCGCTTTGCACGGTGTCGGATTCGGTCGGCTGCGGCTTGGCCTTGGCGGCCTGCGGCTTCGCGGCCTCCGGCTTCTGCGGCTTGGCCGCATTCTGTTCGGGCGCCTCGGTGGCGCGCTCCAGCGTGGTGCGCGGGCGAAGACCGGGCACGGCAATGGCATCGGGCAGATCGTCCTGCGGCGGCAGCGAGGCGACCTGGTACCCGCCGTCCTTGCCGTTGTCCGCACTGTTAGCAGCATCGGGGCCGGCGACATTGGGCGCGTCGCTGTTTTGCAGCGCGACGGCAGTCGGAACATCCGCCGTATCCTCGGGCGCGACGTTGGCAAGCGCCAGCGCCAGCTCGGAAGCTTCGGGGGTCTCGGCCGGCTGTGGACCGAAGCGGGCCTCGATCGGGGCGTCCGGCTGCGCGCCGCCAAAGCGGCTTGCCGAAGGCAGGCTGGCCAGCAGGAACGGCGCTTTCTCGGCGCGGGCAAAGGCATCGGCAAGCTTCTGCGGCGAAAGCGCCGCCCGCTTCACCACGCCGTCGAAACGGTCGACGACTCCGGCAGCCGAAGCAACCACGACGACCTTTTCATGCGCGACGCTGTCGGGCGAGGGCAGCCTGAGGCGCGCCATCTTGCCGTCGAGAACTTTATCCTTAAGTTTTTCAGTAAGTTGGCCGCCCTGCCTGAAGCTTGTCGCGAGGCTGAAGCAGCCGGCATCGCAACTCCCGGTGAGCGAGCCCGGCTTATAGCCGCCATTGACGCCAAGATGCAGCGCCCAGGCATTGGCAATCTGCCGGCGCTGGTCGCCAAGCGCGATGGTGCGCGGCGAAAGCACGCCCTGCGGCAATCCGTTGGAAGCGGCGGTCAGCGAGGTGCTCACCGAATAGAGTCCCGCCAAGGTTGCGGCGGACCATAGGGCGAGGGCGGCGCCGACAGCAGGCACCAGGACCCAACGATGACCAGACTTTTTCGAAGCTACCCCCCCATGAGGAGCGTCACCCCGGTTTTTCAAACGCAAAAACGCCATACGACCACTCTCAATCGGCATGCCGGTTTGCGGACCTGGCACCCGTCACGATCACAGTTCGCCGGTGCCCCCTGCACCTTCACGCGTCTGTTGCCGATTGATTCAAAAGATGGACAAAGATGGTTAACCAATCCCTCCACCAATCGCCGATTTGGCGACGGTCCATACGAAAAAAGAGCCTTCCATGGTCTTCGCCACGGTAAAAATGCTCTCCCTCACCCGCTTTGCTGCCCGTTTTTCGGGCCTCTGTCAAGAAACCGTGAAGACCGGAACCGCAACATCTTCAGCCGGCTAGAGGTGGATTGGGGTCAAAATGCGACCGTTCGGCGAACCTTGAAACAGGCAGGCCGGAAATGTTGTGGACCAGCCGATCGGGCGGCGGTCCGGGATCGCTCTTCGCGCCATCCGGACAAAAACACCCGAAAAAAGTCACTGCGGGTGGGAGCGCTTCGGCCGCGACATCGCTCTTGACCTTCCAGTTACTGGAACCCGTAGCGTGCTCAAAGGATCGTCCCGGCGGCGTCCTTCCCAACCGAGATCCAGGAGAAAAAATGCATCGACGCGGTTTTCTGGCGGCAGGCCTGGCGGCGGTTCTGGCGACCCCGCGCTCTGGCGCAAATGAAGATGGACGACATGTCGAACATGGACTCCATGCCCGGCATGGATATGAGCAGTCATGCCGGCCATGACATGGGCGCCATGACGCAAGCGCCCGCGGCGCTGCCCGAGGGCGAGGCGCTGCGCGAGTTGCCGCTGCTGGCCAACAAGGCCGGCCGGCCCGGCCTGTTCAAGGCGCGGCTGACAGCCGAGCCCGCCACGGCGCGCTTCGTTGAGGGTCAGGACACGTCGATCCTCGCCTATAACGGCACGAGCCCAGGGCCGTTGATCGAGGCTTACGAGGGCGACCGCGTCGAGATCACCTTCGCCAACCGGATCGCGGGTGAGCAAAGCACCATCCACTGGCACGGCATGCCGGTGCCCGCCGACCAGGACGGCAACCCGATGGACCCGGTTGCTGCGGGCGCCGACCGCGTCTACGCCTTCGAGCTGCCCGTGGGCTCGGCCGGTTCCTACTGGTATCACCCGCATCCGCATGGCCGGACGGCCGAGCAGGTCTATCGCGGCCTTGCCGGCGCTTTCGTCGTCAAGGCGAAAGCCGATCCGGTTCCGGCGGCCTATGGCGACACCGCGCTGATGTTCACCGACCTTCGCCTGGCCGCCGACGGATCCATGCCCGACAACACCATGATCGACATGATGAACGGCCGCGTCGGCGACCATGTGCTGGTCAACGGCCAGAAGAACCCGAAGCTGGCGGTGGCGGCGGGTGCGAAGCGGCGCTTGCGGTTCTACAACGCCACCAATGCGCGCTTCCTCAGGCTCGCCTTCGCCAACGCCTCGATGACCGTGATCGGCAGCGACGGCGGTCTCCTGGAGAAGCCGGTGGCGGCCGAGGAGATCCTGCTCAGCCCGGCCGAGCGCGTCGAACTGGTCGTCGCTTTCGACCGGCCGGGCGCCGCCACGCTCACCACGCTTCCCTACGACCGCGGCTGGATGGGGCCGGGCCGGCCCACGGACGCCGGGTTGACGCTGCTGACGGTCGGTGTTTCCGAAACGCCGGCCGAGGCGATGCCGCCGCTGCCCGAGCGGCTAAGGCCGATCGCGCCGCTTGGGACTCCCACCGTCAGCCGCCGCCTCGTCCTCACCGAGGCCATGACGATGAATGCCGCGAGCATGGGGATGGACTTCCTGATCAACGGCAAGGCGTTCGACATGGGGCGCGTCGACATCGTCGCCCGGGCCGGCGATACCGAGCTTTGGGAAATCGTCAACCAGGCCGACATGGACCATCCGTTCCATATCCACGGCACGCAGTTCCAGGTGGTCGAGCGCGAACAGGGCGGCAAGGTCGCCAAGCCGCCTTATCTGGCGTGGAAGGACACGGTCAACGTGGCGCGCGGCGAGACGGTGCGGCTTCTCACGCGCCAGGAACGCCCGGGTGCGCGCATGTATCACTGCCACATCCTGGAGCATGAACAGCTCGGCATGATGGGCATCGTCGACGTGCTGGCATGAGGGATCGCATAATTGTAGCGGCGGCGATGCTTGCGCTCGCCGGCCCGTTGATCCTTGCTCCGTCGCTGGCGGCGGGGCCGGGCGACCCCATCGTGGCGGCGCGCCAGGCCTCGATGAAGGAGATGGCGGCCGCAGCCAGGGCGATCGCCGAAATGTTCGACGGCAAGCGCGCCTATGAACCGGCGGCCTTCAAGGCGGCGGCGGACAACCTGAGCGGCCGCGCCGGCGCCCTGACCGGCGAATTCCCGCAGGGCACGCTTGGCGCGCCGTCGGCCGCCAAACCGGAGATCGACCAGGCCCGGCTGGAGTTCGAGGCGCTCGCCCGCCATATCGGCCGGCTCGCCGATGCGCTCGCGGTCAAGGCCGGGAACGCGCCGCCCGGGATCACCGCCGACATGCGGATGACCGGGCCGCCGATGGATGGCGGCAGCCTGCTCGGCAAGCGCCCCGGCGCGGCTGAAGCTGATCCAGCCACCATGCCGGCGGAACATCTCCTGCACCTCATCCTGCAGGACTGTACGAGCTGCCATTCGAAGTTCCGGCAAAAGCAACAGTAAGGCTGCCACCGACACGCGCTTTTCCGCGCAATCAAATCAGTATGTGCTAATATAATGAGGCCATGCTCATTCGTGCATGACAGGTTTAGGGAGGATGCGATGAAGACGATGAATCGTAGATCCGCAATCGCGCTCGGCGTGACGGCCGCAACGGTTGCTCCCCTGTTCGCCACGGCAACATTTGCGAAAACCAAGAAGTACGGTGCGAACGAAGGCAAGGAGATCGCGCCGGGCGTCAGAGTGGTCGAGGTCGGCACCGGCAACTCCGACATTCCCGCCTACAAGAGCATCTCGATTGTCGACGTGGTGTTTCAGCCCGGAGCGCACGCCCCTCAGACCGTGATGGATAACGACATGGTGTGCACCATTACTTCCGGCGCATTCACTATCAAGAAGGCGGACAAGGAGTTCAAGCTCAAGGTCGGTGACATGTACACCTGCTCCAAAGGCAAGACCGACGAGGCGACGAATACCAGCAAGGAAGTCGGCGTGCATCGCATCGCCGTCCTTGTGCCCGCGTAAAAGACAGAGCGCTCAGCTCTTTCATAGGGCGCTGAACCGTTCGACGGAAGGCCTTGACGATTTGCCAAGGCCTTCCCGTAGGGGTATGTCGCGGCCGCCTTGCGGTGCGGCTTTGCTATCGCGAGAATTCACGGCTGGACGCCTTCGCCATGAGGATCTTTAGGCTAGAGGCCAAGGGTTGCGGGCGCCAGTTCGCCTTTGGCCATTTCGGATCCCGATCATCCACAGCTTGGGTCATGGCGACCGTCGCCCAGCTCCGATTTTGACCGGCGCGTATCACAAAAGTGACGCGCCCGCGCCCCTATATGCTAGGCTTATCCCGTCAAAAAGGGTCATCGTTATGGATGCCAGCGAATTGCAGGCCATAGGCGACACGCTGATGCGCCTCGTCACCCCCAGCATGACGCCGAAGGATCTGGTCAAGGCGGTGCGCAAGGAGCATCCCGACGCCAAGAAGGACATCGCCCGCGCGGCCTTCCACGCCATCATCGCCAATGCCGACCAGGACCCCGGCAAATCGCGCAACCTCCAGGCTTTCGCGCTTGCCGAGCGCACCCAGCAATCGGAATAAATTGCCGCGAATTGTAGCGTTGGGCTTGCCGGAAACTTAATAAGCGACTTCTAATTTAATGGCTCCGCCGGCAATCAGCCCCAACGGGGTAGCGAGCCATGACCAAAAACCTCGGCAATGCCAAACCCAGCGCTCCCGCCAAGGAGATAAGCGCCTCGCTGTTCAGCAGGGCGGCGCCGGCGCTGTTTCCGCTGGTGGTCGCGGCGCTCGGCTATCTCGTCGGCCGGCATTATCTCGGCCTTTGACGCGCGGCCGGCTGCAGGTGGTTTTCCAGTCTGATTGTAATTGGTCCGTTTCGGCCCTACGCTTGAAGCTTTGGTCCTAGGGCCTAGGTCGTTCTTGCCCTTGCATGGGCGCGAGCGCATCCTTTCCTGTAGCCGGCGGCCTCGCAAACTCCGGTTAGGCCCGGCCGCCGAACCCAGTATCACCCCCCAAGGCTGCCGGGCCGCCCCATCGCTCCGCGAGTTATGTCCGCCGGGGATCAGGCAGCGTAGGCGCCATAATCGTTTTTATTTCTCAGATTCCAAAAATCTGTTGAGTATCGGCGAGTGCCTTTGCACTAAAGAACGATCAGCTCCGCTTTTCGGCAACTTCGCGCGCTCTAGATCCTATTGGGTCTAGACATCAGATACTTGGGCCGAAGGGCAGGGGCCGTATATGGTAACAAGCGAGCCAGACAGCGTCCGTGTAAAAGCCATCAATGGCCAATGGATCGTGCGCGTCGTCGAGGGTGGCAGGCTGACGCAGCAAGTGTTCGATATTCACGAACAGGCCGAGAGCTTCGCCGAGGAGGAGCGGCTGCGACTGGGGCTTCCCGGGGAGCCACCGGCCGAGGAGCCGGCCGGACCGCTGCAGAGCGGACCGGATGGTTGAGATCGTCGACGCTCATAGCCAACTGTGAAAATGCGGGACAAATCGGCGGACGGCACGCGGGCGTTGCATTTGCCTCGACGCACTGAACCGCCCGCTGACCCCAAGCGTTTGGACATAGGTGGCCGGCGGAGCGCGGTATTCCGCCTTCGCTATCCCAGATGTTGCGCCCTGAGCGTCGCCTTCATCCGCCGCAGCTCCGGCTCGCCGCCGGCCGCGAGGTCATCGGCGATTCGGGCGAGCTTGTCGTCGGCCTTGCGGTGTTTGCTGCCCCAGGCCCCCAGCGTAGCCAGCACCGGCAACAGGTCGATGCCGGCCTCGGTCAGCCGGTAGATCGACTTCAGGCCATGGCTGGGATCGTCGCTTCGGGTGAGGATGCCTTCGTCCTGCAGCGTCTGCAGCCGCTCCGCCAGCGTGCGCGACGAGATGCCTTCGTCGGACTGCAGGAATTCGCGAAAATGCCGTTTCCCGGCGAAAGCCAGGTCGCGGATGATGAGCAGCGTCCAGCGGTCGCCGAGCATTTCGAGCGAGAGGCTGATCGGGCAGCCGGACCGTCCCTTGGTCGCCATTAATATGCTTCCATTTGTAAACCAATTTACTATTGACACCATTATCGCATTGCGTCAAATGGTTCCAAAAGTAAATCATTGGCGAGGAGAACGAAGATGAGGAAGCTGATCCTGCAGATGCAAATGTCGGTGGACGGCTTTGTCGGCTCCGATGAGGATCGTCGCTGGCAGCTTTGGGAATGGGGCGACGACAGCGCCTGGGACGAGGAGCTCAAACAGGATTTCAATGCCGTCTTCGCGACCGTCGACACCATCCTGTTGAGCCGCAAGATGGCGGAGGAGGGCTACCTTGCCCATTGGGGCAATGCGGCGAAGAAATATCCGAAGGATCGCTTCTATGCTTTCGCGCGGCGCATCGTCGAGGCTGAGAAGGTGGTGGCGAGCAACAGGCTCGGAGCTTCGCGCTGGGAACGGACACGGGTCGTAAGCGGCGACCTCCCGCGCGAGGTCGATGCGCTGAAGCAGGGAGAGGGCGGCGACATCGCGGTGTTCGGCGGCGCCGGCTTCGCCTCGGCGCTGATCGCCGCCGGCCTGGTCGACGAGTTCCAGCTCTTCATCAATCCGGCGGTGCTGGGCAGCGGCCGCCGCATCTTCCATCAGGGCGGATTTGCCAGGTTGAAACTCCTCGGCTCGAAGTCCTATGCCTGCGGTATGGTGGTAAGCCGCTACGCTCCGGCGCAATGAGGGGCCGAGACAGCGCAGAACGATCTGCCTTGAATCAATTCGGCAGCGTGCCTTCCTAAAGCACGTCGCGATCTTTCAGATTCGCTCATGCGCTTTAGGTTTTTTGATTTTGCGCATGTCTTTATCCCGAAACCGGTTACCACTTTCGGGAGACATGCTTTAACCGGCTGTGCGGCCGTGTTTTTCCAAAGCCAGCAACCTGCCATCGGCGCTATGACCGATGACCCGCAGCCACGCAACCCGCCGGCCGCCTTGCGGCCAGGGCATAGGATCATTCGCCACGGCGACGAACCAGCGCGCTTCACGCGATGTAAGTCCGATTAGCACCCGGCCGGCAAATTCCACCGGCGCGTCGTTGATCGTATCAACCACCGCCCAACTGTGATGGGGCGGCTCCTGCACCGCGACGAACCTCATTCGAGCCCCCGCTCTGATGAGACTCTAATATAGCAGACGCTGATTGTCGTTCCTATGACCTGGCTCACACAGGCGCATAATTGCAGGGGACAATCCCGACCGGAAACCCGCGCCGCCTTTCCTTACAGCGGCTGAGCCGCCTCACTGCCCCGCCTGGTCGGCGTCGGTCAGCGTGCCGAGGAAGGCGACGATGTCGTCGATCTCGGCGTCGGTCAGCGCCGGTCTGTCGCCGGGTTTCTTGCCGTTGAAGGGCGGGTCGGTGTTGAGGTTCGGCCAGTAAGCCTTTGGCAGGTCGTCGAATTTGTGCACCGTGCCGTCCGCCTTCTTCGGATACCAGCGCCCAAGATCCGTGTCGCGGCTGGCGTAGAAGGCGACCGCGTCGCGCAGCGTGTGGAAATAGCCGTTGTGGAAGAAGCTTTTGCGCAAGGCCACGTTGCGCAGCGTCGGCGTCTTGAACAGGCCGCAATATTCGGCGCGGCCCTTGAAATCGGTGCGCAGCGGACCGCACAGCCCGAGGTCGAAGTAATCGGAATCGGCATTGGCGGGGATGGCCGGATTGCGCGGCACGGCGATCGCGATCAGGCCATAATCGGTGAATTGCGGCGGCTCGCCGTCATTGGCTGGTTCGCTCAAGTGGCAGCTCGCACAATTGCCCTTCGCCTCGTCCTCGAACAGCATGCGTCCACGCAATTCCTGCGCCGAAAGCTGTGCCTTGCCGGCAAGGAAGGCGTCGTAGCGGCTGGAATAAGGATAGAAGTCGGTGCCGCTCTGCTCGAAGGTGCCGAGCGCTTCAACCGCCGCGTCGAAGGCGTCCTGCGGATGGTCGAAGACATCGACGCCGAAGGCCGCCTTGAAGGCGTCCGCATAGGGCACCTTGCGCAGGCTGGCGGCCACCTGGGCCTCGTCCTTGTTGCCCATCTCGAAGGGCGAGAGCAGCGGGATCCTCGCCTGATCCTGGCCGTGGTCGGCGCGGCCATCCCAGGTCAGGCCGCCGGTCGGGCCGTTGTCGATGCTCTCGTCGCCTTCGTCCTCGGAATCGTAAAAATGCTCGGTGAAGGCTGGCGCCGCCTGCAAATAGCGCAGCGACGGCACCGCGCGAACACCGGGCTGGTCGAGCTTCGCCCCGCCCATCTCGATCGGCGAGGCAGAGGCCGGTCCGAAGGCGTGGTTGGGATCGTGGCAGGACGAGCAGGCCTGCTTGCCGGAAGCCGAAAGCGAAGGGTCGAAGAACATTTTTCGCCCGAGCGACGTCAGTGCTTCGGCGCGCGCATAGGCTTCCTGGCGTGACATCGGGCCGGGATGGACGCTGGAAGGCTCCGCGGTGTTGGCTGGCACGATGAAGCCGACGATCGAAGCCGCTGCAATGACGACCGCCCGGCTTTGCCATCTTCCCATCGTCATCGGTGCCATCCTGAATTCTGCCGGGAAGTAAGGAGGCAGTGCAAAAGATTGATGACCAGTCTTCGCGCTCACGAAACCGTGTTTGAGACGGCGCCAAATGTCACAAAGGTGATAAGGCATCGAAGTAGCTGGGTCCATCCTGTTCGTTATTCTCGCACACGCATAGCCGTCCTCCAGCCATTCCCCAGCCACGAGGCACTTCCCAATGACCCGGTCTTTTCTCTCCCTTTGCCTCGCCACCACGGCGCTGGCATCGCTCGCCGCTGCTGCCCTGGCGGCTCCTCCCGGCTACGACAAGATCGACACCGTCGTCGTCATCTATGCCGAGAACCGCAGCTTCGATAATCTCTATGGCGGCTTCCCCGGCGCCAACGGCCTGGCCAACGTGTCGCCGAACCAGGCGCTCCAGCTCGACCGCGACGGCAAGCCGCTCTCCGAATTGCCGCCGGCCTGGGGCGGGCTGACCGGCAAGGGCGTGACGCCGGCGGTGACGGAAGCGCAGAGCGCGCATCTTCCCAATGCCGTCTTCGCCATCGACGATCCCAAGGGTTTTAACGAGAACACCGGCGTCATCACACATGACCTGTGGCATCGCTTCTATCAGGAGCAGATGCAGATCGACGGCGGCAAGAACGACAAGTTCGTCGCCTGGGCGGATTCCGGCGCGCTGGTGATGGGCCATTACGATGGCTCGAAGCTGCCGATGTGGGCGATCGGCCAGAAATATGTGCTGGCCGACAACTTCTTCCAGGGCGCCTTCGGCGGGTCCTTCCTCAACCACTTCATGCTGGCCTGCGCCTGCGTGCCTTATTATCCGAATGCCGACACCAGCCCAGCGAAGGGCCAGATCGCGGTGGTCGAGCCGGATGGCGTGACGCTGAAGCCGGCCGACAATTCGCCGGCCTCCGCACTTGGCGGCGTGCCGAAATTCGCCAATGACGGATCCATCACGCCCGACTTCTACGCCGTCAACACCATGCAGCCGCCTTATCAGCCGAGCGCCAACAAGCCGGTCGAGGGTGGCGACAAGGCGCTGGCCGATCCGTCGCAGCCGAACACGCTGCCGCCGCAGCACGAGATCACCATCGGCGATCTCCTGTCGCTCAAGGGTATTTCCTGGGCCTGGTATTCAGGCGCCTGGCAGGCCGCGCTTGACGGCAAGAACGCGACGCCCGTGCCGAACTTCCAGTTCCACCACCAGCCCTTCAACTATTTCGCGGCTTATGCGCCCGGCACCGCCGCGCGCGCCGAGCACATCAAGGATGGCGGCCTCGGCGGCGAAGAGTTCATCAAGGCGATCGACGACGGCAAGCTGCCGCAGGTTTCCTTCTACAAACCGCAGGGCAACCTCAACGAACATGCCGGCTATACCGAGGTGACCTCGGGCGACCAGCATTTGGCCGACATCGTTTCGCATCTGGAGAAGAGCCCGCAATGGGCCCATATGCTGGTCGTCGTCACCTATGACGAGAATGGCGGCTTCTGGGACCACGTCGCGCCGCCCAAGGCCGACCGCTGGGGCCCGGGCAACCGCGTCCCGGCCTTCATCATCTCGCCCTACGCGAAGATGGGCTGCAAGGGATAGTCGCCCGAGACAAGGCGCTGCGCAACAACGACCAGTCGCCGATGGGGGATCTCAGCGCCGCGCTGGATCTGACGAAGTAGGATTGAGACATCTTGTGCAAAAGGCCCGCTTGGCGGGCCCTTTGTCGTTCTGCCGGCAAGATCGCGTCGTCAGGCGGTAAGGGCGCGCGGTGCCTCGAAAAAGGCTGCGAGCTCGGACGCCGGCATCGGTCGTCCGAACAACCATCCCTGCACGTCCGTGCAGCCGTTCTCCTTGGCCAGGCGGTACTGATCCTCGGTCTCGACGCCTTCGGCGGTCGTGGTCATGCCGAGCGTTGAGCCGAGATCGGCGACCGCCTTGACGATGGCACGGCTCTCGCTGCTTTCGCACATCAGGCTGACGAAGCTGCGGTCGATCTTGATACGGTTGAACGGGAAGGACCGCAGATAGCTCAGCGAGGAGTATCCCGTCCCGAAATCGTCCATGGCGATGCCGACGCCGAGATCGCGCAGGCTGTGCAGGGTCTTGATCGTGTGCTCGTTGTGCGCCAGCAGCACCGACTCCGTGATCTCGAGCTCTAGCCGCGACGGCATGAGGCTGGAGGCTGCGAGCGCCGCGGCGACTTGAAGCGGCAGCCCTTGCTGCTTGAATTGGATCGGCGACAGATTGACCGCGACTTTGACGGGCAATGGCCATTGGGCGGCGTCGGAGCAGGCTTGCCGCAAGATCCATTCACCGAGCGCGTCGATAACGCCGGTCTCTTCAGAGAGGTGGATGAACTCCGACGGTGCCAGCAGGCCGAGTCGCGGATGGTTCCATCGTACGAGCGCCTCGAAGCCGGTAAGCTTAGAGGTCATTGCCTCATGCAGCGGCTGGTAGTGGAGCACGAACTGATTGTCTGCCACGGCCACGGCCAGTTCAGCCTCGAGTTGGCGGCGCTCCTGAAGTCGCGCATCCATCCCCGGCTCGAACGACCGGCAGGTGCCGCGGCCTTCCATCTTGGCCTTGTAAAGGGCAAGGTCGGCATTTCTGATCAGGACCTCGGAGCTCTGTCCGTCCTCGGGAAAGACGGCGATGCCGATGCTGCTACCGATGTTGATCGTGTGGCCCTGAATGGAAAATTCGCCGGAGAGCGCATGGATGACTCGGCTCGCCAGCCCTCCGGCCTGGTCGTCGTCATCGAACAGCAACTGCAGGATTGTGAATTCGTCGCCGCCGACCCTCGCCACCATGGCGGTTTCACCGGCCTGCTGCTTCAGCCGCGCCGCCACGGCGCGCAAAAGCTCGTCGCCGACCGGATGGCCAAGCGTGTCGTTGACCGGCTTGAAGCGGTCGAGATCAATGCAATGCACGGCCAGCTTCTCGGCGTCCCTGAGACTGCGCAACGCCTCGTCCATCGTATCCGCCAGCAGCCTACGGTTCGGCAGGCCAGTCAGGATGTCATGGGTGGCCAGGTGCTGGATCTCGGCTGTGCGTTCATCCACCCGCCGTTCCAGGGTCTCGGCGGCCTCTGTCTGCATCGACATCGTGCGCCCGATTGCATACCAGCACACCAACGCCAGCAGGGTGACGATGGCGGTTGCGGCATAGCTCGCAAGTTCGAACTGCCGCACCGACTGGACATCGACATCGTTCTCGAACCGGCTGTTCGGGAATCCGGCCCAGAGCCGCCACGCGCTTCTCGGATCGTTGAGGGAAAGCGGGATCACTTCCGAATAGATCAGTTTTGGATCGGGGGCGGTGAAGGAACTTGTATCCGCCGCCAGCGACGTCGAAAGCCGATGCTGGTCGGACTCGAAACTGTAGTCCGCATTGACGATGACATAATCGGCGCTGGGCAGAAGCTTTCTCAGCGCCGAGGTAAGCATGATGGCCGAAACCGAGCCCCGCAGGCTGCCGTCGGCCGCGAAAACGGGAACCGACAGGATGAAGCCCGATCGGTCGGCGTCGTTGCCGCTGTGGATGAAGTCCGTGTTGTCGCAGGTGATCAGCTCTTTCGTGCCGATGATCGGTACGTTGAGCCCTTCGATATTGCTCGAAGTCGGATAGTTCGCCTTGAGCCAGGCAAGCTGCCTGGCGAGCTCGTGGTATTCATAGGTCTCGACCTCTTCGGGCGGACGCGTCAGCGATTGATTGTCCAGCGTTGCGAGTTTTTTGGCGCTGCTGGCGTCGGTCCTTGCCCTGGCGTTCACGATCAACTGGTCGAACTGGAGGATCGGCTCCTCCAGCTTTCCCGTCACCGGGTCGAAGCGATCGGGGTCGAAATCCAGCGGCAGGAAGTAGACTTCGGAGATGGAAACGTTGTTGGCCAGGTTGTTGTAGATCTGCTGGATCGTGGCGCGGCCTTCCTCGCCGAGATTCGTGCCATGGCGATCGAGGTTTTGCACGCTCGGCAGGTAGGTTAGGGTCCGGACATTCTCATAGATGGCGCGCAACGCGTCTTCGACGGTTTTGGCGGTTGCCCGCGATGCCGCCTGGGAGTTCTCGAGGTAGCGTTCCTTGGCGAGCGCGAAGTCGCGCTGAGAACGGATGTGCAACGCGGCCAGCGTCGCCGCGCCGGTCACCATGATCAAAGCAAATCCGGTCATTCGCCAGAAGGCGTTCATCCGCAAAGCGTCCTACAATCTGCAAGAGATATCGCTTCACGGTTTAGGAACCGCTAATGTGCCTTAGCCCTTCATCGCAACCCGGATCGTGCGATCGATTTTCGAGCCCACGCGGCCAACGGCCGAAAGAGGTGGGAGGCCGTTCCCGCCAGCTTTTCCAACGTTTCGCCTGCGCGACAGCCTGAATCAATCCGGCAGCCCGCGCCGCCATCTCCTTGCTTGCCTAGGATATTTCACAAGTCGAGGCGCCGCGCTCACTCCGCCTCATCCACCCAGATCAGGCGCAGCAGCCGCAGCAGCGTCGCCCGTTCCTTGCTGCTGAGACGCTGCAGGAATCGGTTTTCGTGCCGGCGCACCTTGAGCCGCCAGGCGGGCATTGCCGCCTTGGCCGCCTCGGTCAGGCCGAGTTTCCGTACGCGCTTGTCCTCTGCATGATCGTCGCGCTCGATCAGGCCGCGCTCCTCCAGTTCGGCGAGCAGCGGCGCCATGTTGGCGCTCTTCATGCCGAGCAGCCGGCAGAGCTCGGCGGCGCGGATGCCAGGCCGCTCGTCGATCAGCGCCAGCATGGCATAGGTCACCGGCCGCAGTGACGCTTGCGCCATCTCCACGGAAAAATTGTTGAGCGCCAGCGCCGATGCGCGCCTCAAATTGTAGCCGATCTGTGCGTCGAGCGCGTCCTCGCCGGGGACATCGCGAACCCTGGTCTCGTCCATGTCCGATCGATCGCCGCAACCCATGCCCTTGTCAAGGTAAAAATACTATGCGACATAGCAAAGATAAGGCTATGCAGCATAGCAATCGGAGGAGGAGACCGGCATGACCGAGAAGACCAGTGAAACCGAAGACGCGGTTGCCTTCGATGTCGAGGGCGGCATCGCCTGGGTCCGCTTCAACCGGCCGGCCAAACGCAACTCGATGAGCCCGACGCTCAACCGGCGCATGATGCAGGTTCTCGACGAGCTCGAATTCCGGGACGATGTTGGCGTTCTGGTGTTGTCAGGCGAGGGCGCCGCCTGGTCGGCCGGCATGGACCTCAAGGAATATTTTCGCGAGACCGAGGCGAAAGGCCTGGGCGCGGTGCGCAAGGCGCAATCCGAAGCCTATGGCTGGTGGCGGCGGCTGCGCTGGTACCGGGTGCCGACCATCGCCATGGTCAATGGCTGGTGCTTCGGCGGCGGCTACGGCCCGCTGTTTGCCTGCGACCTCGCCTTCGCCGCCGACGAGGCGCAGTTCGCGCTCTCGGAGATCAACTGGGGTATCCTGCCCGGCGGCGGCGCCACCAAGGTGGTGGTCGATCTCCTGTCCATGCGCGATGCCATGTATCACGCGCTGACCGGCGAGCTGATCGACGGCCGCAAGGCGGCGGCCTGGAAGCTGGTCAATGAGAGCGTGCCGCTAAGCGGGCTCAAGGCGCGCGTCACCGAAGTGGCCGGGGTCCTGTTGAAGAAAAACCCAGTCGCGCTCAAAGCGACCAAGGATGCGATCCGCCGCGTCGCCGAGATGACCTACGACAATGCCGAGGACTATCTGGTGCGCGCGCAGGAGGCGGCGAATTCGTTCGACAATGAAGGCCGCAAGGAAGGCATCCGCCAGTTCGTCGACGAAAAGAGCTACAAGCCTGGCCTCGGCGCCTACGACAAGGCGAGATGATCCGGAATGACCTGACGCCGTGCCGGCATTGATGCCGGCCGGCAACCGATACGGCGCGTGACACGGGAGGAGAACGCAAATGCCGGCCTGGACGACACCCGATCCTGTCGCCCTGCATGCCCGGGCGCAGCCAGACCGCCTCGCTTGCGTCGATCTCGCATCCGGCCGGCGCTGGACCTACGCGGCGCTCGACGACGCCATCCAGCGCGCGGTCGCTGTGCTCGAAAGCCATGGCATAGGGCAGGGGCAGCGGATCGCCACGTTGGCCCGCAACAGCGCCGATCTCGTCATCCTGCAGCAGGCGGCGATGCGTCTTGGCGCTATTTTCGTGCCGGTCAACTGGCGGCTCGCCGTGCCCGAGCGCCAAGTTATCCTGGCCGATTGCGGCCCCTCGTTTCTGGTGCACGACGCCGACCTGGACATCGCGGCGCCGTCCGGCTGCGCGCCTGTCGCGGTCGCTCGCTTCGCGGCGGCGGTGGAAGCGGCGGCGCCGGCGCCGCGCCGTCCCTTGCCGGAAGCCGACCGGCCTTCGATCATCCTTTACACTTCAGGCACGTCGGGCCGGCCCAAGGGCGTCATCGTGACGGAGGCCAACGCTTTCGCCACGGCCGTCAATTTCGGTGTCGTCGGCCGCGTCGGCCATGACAGCATCGTCCTTTGCGACGCCCCGATGTTTCATGTCATCGGCCTGATCACCAATCTTCGCCCCGTCCTGCTGAAGGGCGGCACGGTCCTGATCTCCTCTGGCTTCGATGCCGGCCTCACCAATCGCCGGCTCGCCGACCCCGATCTCGGCGTCACCCATTATTTCTGCGTGCCGCAGATGGCGAAAATGCTGCGCGAGCATGCAAGCTTCGCGCCCGCGCGCTGGACGTCGCTCAAGGCCCTTTTCACCGGCGGCGCGCCGAATCCCGCCGCGGATGTGCTTTGGTGGCTCCAGCAGGGCGTGCTCATGGCCGACGGCTACGGCATGACGGAAGCCGGCACTGTGCTCTGCGTGCCGCCGCAGGCGGATCGCATCGCCGTCAAGGCGGGGTGCGCCGGCCTGCCGGCGCCGTCGGTTTCGCTGCGCATCGTCGACGACGCCGGCAACGATGTCGCGCCTGGCGATACGGGCGAGATCTGGCTCGCCGGCCCCAACGTGACGCCGGGCTATTGGAACCGGCCGGACGAGACGGCGAGCGCCTTCAGCGCGGACGGCTGGTTCCGCACCGGCGACATGGCGCGGCGCGACGACGACGGTTTCGTGACCCTGGTCGACCGCCGCAAGGACATGTTCATCTCCGGCGGCGAGAACGTCTTCCCGGCCGAAGTCGAGACGGCGCTGCTTGCTCATCCCGACGTCACCGAAGCCGCGGTGGTCGGCATCGCCGACGCGCGCTGGGGCGAGGTCGGCCGCGCCTTCGTCGTGCTGCGGCCCGGCTGCGCGCTCGACTCCGACGCGCTGGTTAGCCACTGCGCCGTGCACATCGCCCGCTACAAGGTGCCCAAGGAATTCCGGGCGGTGGCAGCGCTGCCGCGCACGGCGTCAGGTAAGGTTCAGAAGCATGTGCTGCGGGGGCTGGCATAAGGAGCGCAAGAGGGGAATAAGCGCGGCGACCGGTTCCAAGGTGCCTGCGTCCGTCTGCGTTGCCCCCTTCGCATTCAACGATTGCCCTGTTGAATTCGTGCCCGCTATGACAGATCTGTCAGCCATCATGGCCGGAAGGATTTTGCAATGAGCGAGCTGAAGATCAGAACCCGCAATGTCGGCGCGCTTGCCGTCCTGCCGCCGGGCGGCCTGCCGGCGGTCACGACGCCGACCGGCGGCACGGTCGATGTCGTCACCCAGGTCAGCGCGCCGGGCTTCAATCCGCTCGATCTGCTTTATGCTTCGCTGGCCGCCTGCATGGTGCTCAGCGCCCGCATCGCCGCCACCCGTCTCGGCGTCGCCGACCGGCTGGGCGAAGTGAAGGCGGATGTCGGCGGCGAGAAGGCGAAGGACGAGCCCTCGCGGGTCGCGACATTCAACATCAAGCTGGAAATCACCGGCGATCTCGACGCCGCGACGAAAGAGCGGATCCTGGCTGACGCCGAGGACATCTGCACCGTCTCCAACACTCTGCGCGGCGCGCCGGCACTGCACGCGACGCTGGGGTGAAGCCGATGGCGCATCTCTCCGCGATCGACTACGCCACCGCCTCCGAAGACATCCGCGCCGAGCACGACCGCGAACTCAAGCTGCGCGGCCGCATGACCAACATGAAGCGCATCCTGCTGCATTCGCCCGCCGCGCATCGCATCTACGCCGAATGGTTCACCCTGCGCGACCTTCTCAAGCCCACACTCGACGACCGAGCGATCTGGCTGTTCTCGAAGGCGATCGCCGAGACGATGCGTGCCGAAATCCCGGTGACCTTCTTTCGCCGCGCGCTGATCGAGAGCGGCCTCGATCCCGAAGCGATAGCGCTGACGGCCGCCGAAGCGCTGCTGATGCGGTTCGGCAAGGCGGTCGCGGCCGATGCCAACTCCGTTCCGGATGAAACCTGGACCGCGCTCAAGGCGCGCTATGACGAGACGCTGCTCGTCAACCTCACCGCCTTCGCCGGCATCATGGTGGCGACCTGCGTGTTCACCAATGCGGTGAAGGTCGATCTCGATCCGGAACTGGAGAGGTATCGCCGGGGGTGAGGCTGCTGATCTCCCCCCCTTGCCCAGCAGGGCAGAGGGGGGTGCTGTCCCGCCGACCTAACCAAGCTTAGGTTCCTCGCCCCCGCCAAAGGCGGGGGAGAGGTGGCCGCGAAGCGGACGGAGAGGGGGCCTTCGTAGGGCGCTCCCCCTCTCCGTCTCGGCTTCGCCGAGCCACCTCTTCCCCATTTTATGGGGCGAGGAACCTTGATCCTGCGCCATCGCGTTCCTTCACATCTCTCCTCTGGCCTGCCCGCCATCTCCCCCGCAAGGGGGGAGATTGGCAGTTCCAGCGCTCCGCCAACTTGCCACGAATCGGGTGGCTCCTTTCCGTCGCGTGCCCCATCTTCGGGACAAGCAAGGAGCCATCCCGATGACCATCCACTCCCTCAACACGAAACGTGCCAGTCGCTCCGCCGAATCCCGCGTCGCGGCACAGGATTGGCGCGGCATCGTTTCCGACCTCAATACCCATGGCTGCGCCGTCATGCCCGGCCTGCTGTCGGCGGAAGAATGCGCCGACATCGCTGGCCTCTATCCGCATGAGGAGCATTTCCGCAGCCATGTGATCATGGCGCGTCACGGCTTCGGCAAAGGCGAATATCGCTACTTCAAATACCCGCTGCCGGATCTGATCGAGGGTCTGCGCACTGCGCTCTATCCGCAACTGGCCACGGTCGCCAACGACTGGAACGAGAAAATGGCCGTATCGCTGCGCTATCCGGCCGACCACGCCGCGTTCCTGAGGCGCTGCCATGATGAGGGCCAGACCAAGCCGACGCCGCTTCTCCTGCAATACGGCCCCGGCGACTTCAACTGCCTGCACCAGGATCTCTACGGTGCGCTCGCCTTTCCGCTGCAGGTGGCGATCCTGTTGTCCGAACCCGGCGAGGATTTTACAGGCGGAGAATTCGTGCTCACCGAGCAGCGCCCGCGCATGCAAAGCCGCGCCGAGGTGGTGCCGCTGAGACGCGGCGACGCAGTGGTCTTTGCCGTGCACAACCGGCCGGTGCAGGGCACCAAAGGATATTACCGGGTGAATTTGCGCCACGGCGTCAGCCGCCTGCGGTCGGGGCAGCGGCATACGGTGGGGATTATTTTTCACGATGCGAAGTAAGGCGCGGCGACGAAGCTGCTGATCTCCCCCCTCGTGGGGGAGATGCCCGGCAGGGCAGAGGGGGGCGCGAAGGATCACGGCATTCGATTTATTCCTTATCCCGGCCATACAGTTGGCGGAAGAACGCGCGGCAGAAAGTTGAAACGTCGGCGCGAGGCGCCCCCCTTCTGGCCTGCCGGCCATCTCCCCCACAAGGGGGGAGATCGGCTGTCACGCCGGCCCTCGCCAATCTTCAGCGCTCTGCGGCGCTTCTGCCTCTTCCCTCCGTACCCTCATTCGCGTACACGCCCGGACAAATCCCGCCACCTCAGCGCAGTTGCCCGGACCGCCCCATGATCCGTCTCGAAAATATCGGCAAGCAGAACGGCCGACAGATCGTCTTCATCGAAGCTTCGGCCGCCTTGCAGAAGGGCGAGAAGGTCGGGCTGGTCGGCCCGAACGGCGCCGGCAAGACGACCTTGTTCCGCATGATCATCGGTGAGGAGCAGCCGGACGAAGGCCAGGTCTCCGTCGATCGCGGCGTCACCATCGGCTATTTCAGCCAGGATGTCGGCGACATGGGCGGCTTGAGCGCCGTCGCCGAGGTCATGGAGGGCGCCGGGCCGGTAAGCGCGGTGGCGGCCGAGATGCGCGAGCTGGAGCACGCCATGGGCGATCCGGAGCGCGCCGACGAGATGGACGCAATCATCGAGCGCTACGGCGAGTTGCAGCACCGCTTCGAGGAGCTCGACGGCTATGCGCTGGACGGCCGCGCCCGCGAGGTGCTGGACGGCCTCGGCTTTTCCCAGGAGATGATGGACGGCGACGTCTCGAAACTTTCCGGCGGCTGGAAGATGCGCGTCGCGCTTGCCCGCATCCTTTTGATGCGGCCCGATGTCATGCTGCTCGACGAGCCGTCGAACCATCTCGATCTCGAAAGCCTGATCTGGCTCGAAAAATTCCTCAAGGACTATGACGGCGCGCTGCTGATGACCTCGCATGACCGCGAGTTCATGAACCGCATCGTTTCCAAGATCATCGAGATCGACGCCGGCGCGCTCACCTCCTATTCCGGCAATTACGAATTCTACCAGGAGCAGCGGGCTCTCGCCGACAAGCAATTGCAGGCGCAGTTCGAGCGCCAGCAGGCGATGCTGGCCAAGGAGATCGCCTTCATCGAGCGCTTCAAGGCCCGCGCCTCGCATGCCGCGCAGGTGCAGAGCCGGGTGAAGAAGCTCGACAAGATCGACCGCGTCGAGCCGCCGAAGCGCCGCCAGACGGTGGCCTTCGAGTTCCAGCCGGCACCGCGCTGCGGCGAGGACGTGGCGACGCTGAAGGGCATCCACAAATCCTATGGCAGCCGCTCGATCTATTCCGGCCTCGACTTCCAGATCCGCCGCCGCGAGCGCTGGTGCGTGATGGGTGTCAACGGCGCCGGCAAGTCGACGCTGCTCAAGCTGGTCGCCGGCGCTTCCGAGCCGGACGAAGGCTCCGTCGCGCGGGGTCCCAGCGTCAAGATGGGCTATTTCGCTCAGCACGCTATGGAGCTGCTTGACGGCGAGCGCACCGTCTTCCAGACGCTGGAGGATAATTTCCCGCAGGCCGGCCAGGCGCCGCTGCGCGCGCTTGCCGGCTGCTTCGGCTTCTCCGGCGACGAGATCGAGAAGAAGTGCCGCGTGCTTTCGGGCGGCGAGAAGGCGCGGCTGGTGATGGCGCTGATGCTGTTCGACCCGCCCAACCTCCTGGTGCTCGACGAGCCGACCAACCACCTCGACATCACCACCAAGCAGATGCTGATCGAGGCGCTGTCGCAATATGAAGGCACGATGCTCTTCGTCTCGCACGACCGCCATTTCCTGGCGGCGCTGTCGAACCGCGTGCTGGAACTGACGCCCGATGGTATCCACACCTATGGCGGCGGCTACACCGAATATGTCGCGCGCACCGGCCAGGAAGCGCCGGGGCTGAGAGGGTAGCGATCTTATTCAGAGCGCGCCGTAGACGGCGTCGATCAGCGCCTCGCGGCGCGGGTCCACATCGTCGAACCCCAGCATGCGGTTGGTGACATAGCCGAACCCGACGCCGGCGCTGGGATCGGCAAAGCCGATGGCGCCGCCCCAGCCGGTGTGGCCGAAGGTTTGCGGCGATGCGCGGCCGGCATAGACAGGATCCTCGATCTGATAGCCGGCGGCGAAGGCGGTGGGCAGCGCGAAGCTGTCGTCCATGCCGCGAAAGCGCGGCCTCGCGGCCTCTTCGATCGCCGCGCGGCCGATCAGGCGCTTGCCTTCAAAAGTCCCGCCCGCCGCCATCATGCCGTAGATGCGGGCCAGCGCATGGGCGGTGGACTGGCCGTTGCCGCCCGGCACCTCGGCGGCGCGCCAGGCGCGGTCGTTTGGCGCCAGGGCGCGGGGCGCCGGGTTGTCGCAAGCTTGAGGAAATGGCGAGGCGCGCACGAAGTCGACCCACTCCGAAGCCTTCGGGCCCTCGATCATCTCGGCTGCCCGGGCATCCTCGGGCTCCGGCAGGCCGACATGGAAATCCGCCCCCAGCGGTCCCGCGATCTCTTCCGCGATGAAGCGGCCGACGCCGCGCCCGTCGACGCGCCGCAGCACCTCGCCGGCAAGATGGCCGTAGCTGAGCGCATGGTAGACGCAGCGGCTGCCGGGCTCCCACAGCGGCGACATGCCAGCAAGTGCATCCGTATAGGGCGTCCAGGCGAGCAGGCCTGCCTCGTCCATCGGCACGGCGAGGCCGTTCAGCCCGGATTGGTGCGACATCACCTGGTTGAGCGTGATGCGCTCCTTGCCGGCTTCCGCGAATTCCGGCCAATAGCGCGCGACCGGCGCGGCATAGTCCAGCTTGCCACGCTCGACCAGCATGGCGATCGCCAGCGCCACGACGCCCTTGGTGCAAGACCAGACATTGATCAGCGTGTCACGCCGCCACGGCCGGGTGCGCGCGGCATCCGCATGCCCGCCCCAAAGCTCGACGACCGTCTTGCCGTCGGCCACGACCGAGACGCCGCCGCCATGTTCGAGACCTACAGCGAAACACCAGGCAAACGCGTCGCGCACGCCGGCAAAACGCGGATCGCAGAAGCCTTCTATGTTCATGTCCGGATTCCCACCAAATGCGCCTCAGCCGAACAGCTTTGTCACGAAGCCGCCGAACCAGGCAAGCCGCGCCGCGTGATGTGCCAGCATCCAGTTAGCGCTGGACGCTGGCAAGCCATTCAAGCGCGCCGCTGGCGCATCACCCCTTCGCCAAGCCGCGGTCGATCAGCCGCGCAAGACGCGCCGAGAAGGCCTTGGCGTCGGCCGGCTTGTCGCCGTCGAGCACGCGCGCTTCGTCATAGAGCAGATGCGCGGCGTCTTCCTTGAACGCCTTGTCGTCGTCGCCGAGCTTTGCCAGCGCTGCCACGCGCTCGTGGCGCGGGTTGATCTCGAGGATCGGCTTCGCGGCCTTGTCGAGCCGGCCGGCGGCGTTGAGCAGGCGCTCGAACTGGCGGTCAGGGCCATGCTCGGGCGCGACCAGGCAGACGGCGCTTTCGGTCAGCCGGTCGGAGGCCTTCACGTCCGATACCTCCTCGCCGAGCGTCGTCTTCACGAAAGCCAGGAAGGCGGCGATATCCGACGACGTCTCGGCATCCGGCTTCGCCACGTCGTCCGGCAGCGGGATGTCGGCAAGGTCGGCGGCGCCCTGTGTCACCGACTTGAACGGCTTGCCGTCGAATTCCGGCGTCATCGTTACCCAGAAACTGTCGACCGGGTCGGTGAGCAGCAGCACCTCGATGCCGCGTGCGCGGAACCCTTCGAGCTGCGGCGAGGCCTCCAGCCGGGCGCGGTCGTCGCCGGCCATGAAGAAGATCGCCTTCTGGCCTTCCTTCATCGCCGCCACATAGTCGGCAAGGCTGCGCCAGCCTTCGCCCGAAGCAGTCGAACGGAAGCGGGCAAGCTTCAGCAACTGCTCGCGCCGCTCGTAATCCTCATAGAGACCTTCCTTCAGCACGACGCCGAAATTATCCCAGATCTTGGCGTAAGCTTCGGCATCGTTTTCGGCGGTTTTGGCAAGGTCGCTGAGCACGCGGTTGGTCACGCCCTTGCGGATCGCGGCGAGCAGCGGGCTTTCCTGGATCATCTCGCGCGAGACGTTGAGCGGCAGGTCGGCGGAATCGACCAGGCCGCGCACGAAGCGCAGGTAGCGCGGCAGGAGATCGGCATCGTCGGTGATAAAGACGCGCCGCACATAGAGTTTCATGCGACCCTTGCGGTCCTGGTCGAACAGGTCGAACGGCCGCGATCCGGGCACGAAGGCGAGCACGCTGTATTCCTGCCGGCCTTCGGCGCGGAAATGGATGGTCGAAGCCGGCTCGTCATACTGGCCGGCGACGCTACGGTAGAAATCGGTATATTCCTCAGGCTTGATCTCGCTCTTCTGGCGCACCCAGAGCGCCGTGCCGTCAGCGATGTCGCGCGGCTCGGCGCCGGGCTTCTCGACAAGCGTGATCGGCACCGGCACATGGCCCGACTGCGACTTCGCCAGCCCTTCTAGCCTGTAGGGCGCGGTGTAGGAGGTGGCGTCTTCCATCAGATGCAGCACAACGCGCGTGCCGCGCCTGGGCGCCGCCTCGAGCGGCACTGGCGCGATTTCATAAGTCCCCTTGCCGTCGGATGACCAGCGGAAGGCCTCCTCGCTGCCGGCCTGCCGGCTGATCACGTCGACCCGGTCGGCGACCATGAAGGCCGAGTAGAAGCCGACGCCGAACTGCCCGATGAGCTGCGTGTCCTCCGCCGCCTTGCCGGCTTCGACGCGCTCCATGAAGGCGCGCGTGCCGGAGCGCGCGATCGTGCCCAGCGCTTCCGCCATCTCGTCGCGGCTCATGCCGATGCCGTTATCCTCGACGACAAGCTCTTTGTTGTCCGGGTCGGCGGCAATGGTGATGCGCGGCTTGGCATCATCGCCCAGAAGCTCGGGCCGGCTCACCGCCTCGAAGCGCAGCTTCTCGCAGGCGTCGGCCGCGTTGGAGATCAGCTCGCGCAGGAAGACATCCCGGTCCGAATAGACCGAGTGCACCATCATGTGCAGCAGTCGCGAGACGTCCGCCTCGAATGTCCTGGTTTCCGTCGCCTTGGTGTCCATCGTCATTCAGAATTCCTGGGTTGGTCGTTTGCCCGCCGCGCAGCACGCGCCGGGCTTCAAATCTTCAGCCATTGTTGCTTGTGGACGCGCGTCCTGCCAGCGCTGCGGGCGCCAGCGAAACCATGTCCGGCGCCAGAATATCGTGGCGGCGGGCGAAGGCAACAAGGGTTGCCCGCACCGTTTCCGCGTCGACCTCGCCGGCAATGCCGGCTTTGCAGGCGTTGAGCGCGATCGCATGTGCGCTGCTCCTGCTCGCAGCCGGCCAATCCTGCAGCAGGGCATAGGCTTCCGCTACGGTCTCCAGCCGCACCGGCAGGCCCATGCCGACGAGCACAGTGACCGGCTCTTCAAAGCGGTCGTGGCTCATGGTCTGAACCCTCTTTCGGGCGGATGCCTATCGAGCTCGGGCGAAGGCCGGTCGCGAGCGCATGCCGGCGCGGGTAGGGCGGTTGCAGGACGACGCCATGCGGCCGCGATTGGCCTATGCCGGTGAAGGCCTGCAAGTTGAGCGGGCCCGCCGACGTGGCGTGCGTCGCTGAACTTTGCTGGTTCAGGTGCGGCGGCGGCAGCGCGCTATGCGCCTTGGCCAGGGCCTCGATCCAGGCGGCGACCGCCAGCGGCACCGGCGCGCGCCCCTCGATCCAACGCGTCGCATCGTTCCTGGAGCAGCCAAGCTCCTGCGCAAGGTCGGCGGCTTCCCACCGCAATGCTCTCAGGCATTCCCGCAAACGTCCTGCAATCATGGCAATCGCAATTCCCTTCGCTGGCATCCAAATCGGACGACCCCGCCGCGGGGGCGGGGCCGATTTCGCTCAGCTTCGCGCCGATGTTTCGGTGGCCGACACCTGCTGCGCGGCAAGGAACATCAGCGTCGAGGCGACGGTCCGCCGGTTCCATCCGGCGGATTCGGCCGCGTCGAGCAGGCCTGCCAGCAGCGGCTTCAGCGCGCTCCGGCATTCGGCTTCATAGGCGAGGAATTCGCTTGCCGGATGCGTCGGCGTGGGAATCGAGCCATCTGCGCTCATCATGTTCATGACGGCCTCCCATCGTCCTGGTGAATGCCCGCTCCCGTAGCCGGGAGCGGGCTCACGTCAGCGTCTCAGAAGTCCATGCCGGCGCCGGCCGGCATGGCCGGGGCGGCTTCCTTCTTCGGCTTTTCGGCCACCATCGCTTCCGTTGTTACCAGCAGGCCGGCAACCGATGCGGCGTCCTGGAGCGCGGTCCGTACCACCTTCACCGGATCGATAACGCCTTCCTTGTAGAGGTCGCCGAAGGCATTAGTCTGTGCATTCCAGCCGTAACCGAATTCCGGTTTCTCGCGCAGCTTGCCGACGATGATCGAGCCTTCGGCACCGGCGTTCTCGGCGATCTGCCGCACCGGCGCCTCGATTGCGCGCCGCACGATCTCGATACCGTGCTTCTGGTCCTCATTCTCGGCCTGCAAGCTGTCCAGTGCCTTGGCGGCCCGCAGCAGGGCCACGCCGCCACCTGGCAAGACGCCTTCCTCGACCGCAGCGCGGGTCGCGTGCATGGCATCGTCGACGCGGTCCTTGCGTTCCTTGACCTCGACCTCGGTTGAACCGCCGACGCGGATCACCGCGACGCCGCCGGCGAGCTTGGCCAGCCGCTCCTGCAGCTTCTCGCGATCATAGTCGGAGGTAGTCTCCTCAATCTGCGCCTTGATCTGCGTGACACGGCCCTGGATCTCCTCTTTCTTGCCTGCGCCGTCGACAATGGTGGTGTTCTCTTTTTCGACCACAACCTTCTTGGCTCGGCCAAGCATCTCCAGCGTGACGTTCTCCAGCTTGATGCCGAGGTCCTCGCTGATAGCGGTGCCGCCGGTCAGGATGGCGATGTCTTCCAGCATGGCCTTACGGCGATCGCCGAAGCCCGGAGCCTTGACGGCGGCGACCTTCAGCCCGCCGCGCAGCTTGTTGACCACCAGCGTCGCCAGCGCCTCGCCCTCGACATCCTCGGCGATGATCAGCAGGGGCTTGCCGGACTGGACCACAGCCTCGAGCACGGGAAGCAGCGCCTGCAGGTTGCCGAGCTTCTTCTCGTGGATCAGCACATAGGGCTCGTCGAGTTCGACGCGCATCTTGTCCTGGTTGGTGACGAAGTAAGGCGAGAGATAGCCGCGATCGAACTGCATGCCTTCGACCACCTCCAGCTCGGTCTCGGCGGTCTTTGCTTCCTCGACCGTGATGACGCCTTCGTTACCGACCTTCTGCATCGCTTCGGCCAGGAAGCGGCCGATCTCGGCATCGCCATTGGCCGAAATCGTGCCGACCTGGGCGATCTCGTCATTCCTGGTCACCTTGCGGGCGTTGGTCTTCAACTCCTGGACGAGAGCCTCGACGGCTTTGTCGATGCCGCGTTTCAGATCCATGGGATTCATGCCTGAGGCAACCGCCTTGGCCCCTTCCTTGACGATGGCCTGGGCGAGAACGGTTGCGGTCGTGGTGCCGTCGCCGGCGATGTCGCTGGTTTTCGAGGCAACCTCGCGCACCATCTGGGCGCCCATGTTCTCGAACTTGTCCTCGAGCTCGATCTCCTTGGCGACGGTGACGCCGTCCTTGGTGATGCGCGGGGCGCCGAACGACTTGTCGATGACCACGTTGCGGCCTTTCGGGCCAAGCGTCACCTTCACCGCGTCGGCGAGGATGTTGACGCCGCGCAGCATGCGCTCGCGGGCGTCGGAATGGAATTTGACTTCCTTGGCAGCCATAGGATCACTCCTTGTTTAGGCAGTTTTCATTGACTGGGTTGCGGTTCGGTCAAAGCCCCGGTCAGGCGGCTTTCTTCAGCGTCGCGGACTGCTCGATCACGCCCATCACATCGCTTTCCTTCATGATGAGCAGATCCTCGCCGTTGAGCTTGATCTCGGTACCTGACCACTTGCCGAACAGGATCCGGTCGCCGACCTTCACGTCGAGGGGCACGAGCTTGCCGCTCTCGTCGCGGGCGCCCGGGCCGACGGCGATGACTTCGCCTTCCTGGGGCTTTTCCTTGGCAGTGTCGGGGATGATGATGCCTCCGGCCGTCTTTTCTTCGGCCTGGATGCGGCGGACGAGCACACGGTCATGCAATGGACGGAACGTCATATCGTTCTCCTTCAGGACAAACAGATTGCGAGAGGTCCCTCCGCTCCGGACCGGCAGGACCGGAGCGGGGCTGGCGACCCTTTCGGCGTCGCGCGCATGTCGAACTAATTTTGCCTTCTTGTACTTTCAAGGGGGCGTCGAAAATTTTTTGGCACTCTCGACCGCCGAGTGCTAGCGTTCTGAAAACATGCGATAAATCCGCTCGCGCGACAAAGGAAAGGCTTGAATTCGCGATTGGGCTGAACAAGATTATCGGCGCCCGGCAGCGCCGGGTCCGCTGAGAAATTGAACCCGAAACAAGGAGTTTTTGGAGACGGAGGACAGAAATGGACCGACAGAAGCTTTCGCCGATCATTCCTTCCCTAGCTCCCGAAATATCAGACCTCTCGCTCGACCGGCTGCTGTCGCCGGCCAGCCATTTTCAGCAGCCGCGGGATGTGCTGGAGGACGGCTCGCTCGACACATGGGAAAAGCGGGCGATCCTTTCATCCTGGGCATCCGACGCCTGCGCCGTGGAATCGATGCCGGCGCTGCGCCAGCCCCCGGGCACCGGGCAGCCGGTGTCCTTCGACGACATGATGGATGCGCTGCGCCGGCTTGATGCGCTCGCCCCGCCGCCCAGCGGCCCTGCCGATGACGATCACCGGCAGCTGGTCGACCGGCTGAGCGCGTGAGGCGTAGAAGGCGATGGCGAACGCGGTCAGCAGGGAATTCCGCTTGCAGATGAAAGGCTATGGCTTGACCACTGCCGAGATCCATTATCATCTGCCCGACCATCCCAGCCTGCTCCAGCTCTACGTCTGGCAGGATTATGATCTCGCCCCGGATTTCCCCGCGCTGAGGGGCTTTCTGGGCTTTTGGCAACGCGAGCTGGCGGGCGCCTTGCATTCTGTCCGGGTCGCCCACCATCGGCTGATCAGGCCATCCGAATGGCGAGCCGTCGACGGGGTCATCGCGATCCAATGAGGATCAGCAAGGCGGTCGTATTGTGCGGCCGCCTTCATTTCATCATTTGCCCTCCTGCATGCAGACGAAAAGCGTGACTTTTCAAGACTTTGAAGGGGAATTCGAGGCGGGGCCTTGACGTTCCGGCGTTGAATTCCCAGATGGGTTTTGCCGGGTCTTGAGAGACCGGCAAGGTCAAGGAGCGCCGCTTCCTTGGCGCTCCTCGTATCTATGTTGCTCAATGGAGGATGTAGCTATGAGAACCAACTTTGACTTCAGTCCCCTGTTCCGGTCGAGCATCGGTTTCGATCGAATGTTGAACGCGCTCGAAACGGCGAGCCGGATCGAAACCGTCGACAATTGGCCACCCTACGACATCGCCAAGACGGCGGAAGATGACTACCGCATCAGCATGGCGGTGGCCGGCTTCGCGCAGGACGAACTGGCCATTACCCAGGAGCAGAACATGCTCATGGTCTCGGGCCAGAAAGCCGGCGAGGACAAGGGTGAGTACCTGCATAGAGGCATCGCCGGCCGCGCATTCCAGCGCCGTTTCGAGCTTGCCGACCACGTCAAGGTCGTCGGCGCCAGCCTGGTGAATGGCCTGCTGACGATCGATCTGAAGCGTGAAATTCCGGAAGAGATGAAACCGCGCCGGATCGAGATCGCAGCCGACAAGGCGACGCCCAAAGACGCGACGAAGAAGATCGAAGCCGAGAAGCACGCGGCCTGAGGTATTCCTGTCAGCGCCCCCGCGCAACGCGCCGGGCACATGGCCCGGCGCAAGAGGAAGCCTTTCAGACTGACGAGCAGAAAGGAGGAAACCATGAGTGTCCGTGATCTGATTCCCTGGGGCCGGAGCAACGGCAACCAGGTTCCAAGCATATTCCACGACGGGGAACGCGATCCGTTCCTGTCGCTGCATCGTGAGGTGAACCGCCTGTTCGACGATGTTTTCCGCGGCTTCGACAGCCGGTGGCCGTCTGTTGGCGGTGCCTCCGCCCTCGGCGCTGGTTGGCCGAGCGTCGAGATCTCCAACGGCGAGAAGGAAATCAAGGTGACGGCCGAGGTGCCCGGCCTTGAACAGAAAGACATCGAAGTCCTGTTCGACGACGGCGTGCTGACGCTGCGGGGCGAGAAGCGCTCAGAGACGGATGACAAGGATAGGCAATTCTCGGAGCGTTTCTATGGCCGCTTCGAACGCCGCATCCCGGTCGGCTACGAGGTCAAGGAAGACGAGGTGGAGGCGCGCTTCACGAATGGCGTGCTGACTGTGACCTTACCGAAGAGCGAGAAGGCGCAGTCGCAAGTCAAGCGCATCGAAATCAAGAGTTGATGCATCGACGCGGGGGGCGAGGCGCCTCCCGCGTCGCAATCCACGAAACCACCTCGAACAGATGCCGGCACAGCGCAACTCTTCGCCGTCGCTCGAGCGCGGCCGAGGATAGAGGAAATTCATGCGACGGAAGCTGTATTTCTTAGTGCAAAAGTCTTCGCATCGGTCATGTGAATGATGACAAGCAGCACGCAGTCTTTCCCGTTGCGGCGCGGGCTTTAAGCGCGAGCGCGAAGAGAGGAAATTAACATAAGTTAATAGCCGTTGGGCGATCACCTGGGAGCGTCTCCGCATAAGATTGCGACCGGCGATAACCTTAATTTCGGTTTCGGTTGCATAGGCTTCCCGAAAGGAAGGTAAAGGGCTAGATTAGCAATTCGTTAAGTACGCGTGGGGCGTGAGTAAGGGATGTGTGGTGATGAATTTCAAGTCTCTGATCAAGCGGGCCGAGGACGTCGATAAGGAATTTCAGGACCTTCAATCGGATCTGGCGGAAGCATTCGAGGACGTTCTGAAGGATGATGAACAACCGCCGTCGGGAGACGATGCCGTTGCAGGCCAGGAACTCGTGGCAAGCGACGAGAATCCGGCGCCAGAAGAGCAGCCCGAGCCAGCTTCATCGCGGTTGACGCCGCATACGCAGACGCGGCTCGCAGCTTTGGAAGCCGTGGCCGAGCTCTTCCGGGACGGGCAGGGCCATCTGCAGGAAATCGAGGCGAAGCTGGCGGAGATCGCCACCGCGCATCATATGACGCGCGAGGTCCTCAACGTCTTCCATCGCGACGTGTTGCGCTCCAACGAGTTGGAGCTGGCAAACCTCGCTCTCACCACCGAGCACAAGACACTCACCGAGCAATTGCTCGACGCCGCCCGCAGGCAGCGTGAGCGTGACGGCGCGGCCGAGGCCTGGCAACAGCGCGAGGCGAGCCTCGTCCAGGACCGGGAGCAGCTGCGCTCGGCGCTGGCGGCCGTGCGACTGGAGCTGGTGGAGATGAGCAATGAGAGCGCCAGGCGCGAGACGGAATTCGGCGAAATCGTCAAGGCTCTGGCCGCCAAGACTGTCGAAGTCGACAGGCGCGGCGCAGAAAACAAGCTGCTGCGCGAGAAGCAAGTCGGCCTCACGGTCGACCTGGAGCAGGCGCAAAAACGCGAGGCTGAGGCCCGGCACAAGTTCGATGAGTTCGCGGCCACTCATGCCAGCGAAACCGCCCACATTGCCGAGCTGATGGCGCAGATCGGCAACCACGAAAAGGAAGAAAGCCGGCTGCAGAAGACGCTGGAGGCAACGCAGGCCAGGCTTGCCGAAACTGCGGAGGCGGCGCGTATTGCCGAAAGCGACAACGCGGCCGAATTGGCCCGCGCCCAAGCCGAGATGCGCGGGCTGCGCTCGGAAATCCAGGAATTGCAGTCGCGCCTGGATCAGGCCACGACAACCAATGGCGAAAGCTCGGCCGAGATCGTCAGGCTGAAAGCTGAGCTCAACGATGCCGTGACCGAACGCCAGATCGCGCAGGAAAGACTGGCCGTCCTCAAGGACGAAAGCGAAGCCGACAAGAAAAGCCTGTCGGTGGTTAACACCAATCTTTCCCAGCTCTCCCTGCAGCAGGCGTCCGAGCAGATCCAGCTCGATATCCAGAAACAGGAATGCGAGGATCTGCGCGCCGAGGTCGAAGCGCTCAACGCCCGCATCCGGGAATTGCTGCCCTACGAGCGGCTGCATCGGGTGACCGACGCAAGGTCGCGCAAGGATGCCGCGCCTCAGGCCAATGGGATCATCGCGGAAACGGCCCGTCCTGCTCCGCGGCGTGTTCCGCGGCGCAACTTGCGACTGAACGCTGGCTGAGAAAACCGCTGCGCCCGGAATGCTTTGGCGGGCTATTTGCCCGCCATGCCGTCGGCAAGGTCCTGCGCCTGCTTGAGCAGCGCCGGGAAGGACGGATCGCCGGGCAGACGCTCAGCCATGCAGGCGCGGTAGTCGGCATCGCCTTTTTCCCAGGCGGCGTTGGCGGGGTCGGAGGCCTGCGGGTTGTCCTGGTCCGAGCCTTCGTCGGCCTGCTGGGCTTTCTGCGCGGCGGCGTCCGCGGCTGCCCAGATTGAATCGCAGGCCGCGATCCTCGGCACGGCGGGCGAGGCGGGCGCCTCGGCGATCATCACGCGGTCGGCTTTGACGACCGCCACCACGACATGCTGCTCGTAGATCGGCCCGACATCCTGCGTCCAGCCGCCGAGCCGAGCCACCACCATGTCGGAGCCGTCGGGCTTCTTCAGCGGAAAGTCGAGCGTGCCGGAGAAGGCGGCGTCGCTGCCGATGGCCTGGGTGTAGAAGCTATCAAGCTTCAACGCCGCGCCGATATCGGTAGGCAGCTTGAAATCCGCTTCCGCCTCAGTCGATTTGGACTTGAGCCAGCGCTCGGTCAGACCGCGCGTCGAGACCACGATGCTCGGGCCGTCATCGCTCTGGGCATAGCGCAACCCGTCGAGCATGCCGTAGCCGATGTCGGAGGCGTTGAGGCTTTCGATGTTGTTGGTGCCGGTCGTCGGGAAACCCTTGACCGAAAGCGGGCCAAGAATGGCGGCGAGCCGCTGCTGCAGGTCGGCCAGCGCCTTCTCGTTCTGCGCATCGATGGTTTCGATTGCCGTGTTCGCGCTTTCCTGCGCGGTGATGTCGGCGATCGCCTTGTCGCGCGCCGCGATATAATCGTCTTCCAGCGAGGCGGCGAGTGCCGTGCTGCCCGCCAGCGCGAGGAGAAGTGTCAAGACCAGCCGCATGATGTGCCCCGTTTCGCCCAAGCCGCACGCATGTTTGATGACAAGATCAGGCTAAAAGAAGGCCGAGAGCGGCGCGGGAACTGCTGATCTCCCCCTTGTGGGGAGATGCCGGCAGGGCAGAGGGGGCGCGAAGGAGCGCGGCGCTGCAGGATCAAGGTTCCTCGCCCCACGAATGTGGGAGAGGTGGCTCGGCAAAGCCGAGACGGAGAGGGGAGCGCCCTACGAAAGGCCCCTCTCCGTCCGCTTCGCGGCCACCTCTCCCCGCCTTTGGCGGGGCGAGGAACCCAAGCACTGCCACGCTGGCGGGACAGCGCCCTCCTCTGGCCTGCCGGCCATCTCCCCCATGAGAGGGGAGAGATCGGCAGCTTCGGCGCGGCGACCTCTTTCATCAACCCTTGCGCTTTTCGACCTCCGCCTTGCGCAACAGGAACCTTTGGATCTTGCCGCTCGGTGTCTTCGGCAGCTCGCTGACGAACTCGACCTCGCGCGGATAGGAATGCGCCGACAGCCGCTTTTTCACATGGTGGGCGAGCTCCTCGGCGAGCGCCTCGCTGCCTTTGAAAGCGGGCGCCAGCACCACGAAGGCCTTGACGATCTCGGTGCGCTGCGGATCTGGCACGCCGACCACCGCCGCCTCGTTGACCGCCGGGTGCTCGATCAGCGCGCTTTCGACATCGAAAGGCCCGATGCGGTAGCCGGACGAGGTGATGACGTCGTCGGCCCGCCCGATGAAGGAAACCGAGCCGTCCGGCTCGTACTCCACCGTGTCGCCGGTGCGATAATAGCCGCCGGCGATCGCCGGCGTTTCCGCCTGATGGTAGCCGTCGAACCAGCGCAGCGGCGAGTTGGCGATATCGACGGCGAGCACGCCGGGCTGGTTGGGGCCGAGCTCGTTGCCCGCCTCGTCAAGCACCACCATGCGGTAGCCCGGCATGGCGAAGCCGGCCGAGCCGGCGCGGACCGGATGCTTGAGCCCGTGATGGTTGTTGACCATCATGCCGTTCTCGGTCTGGCCGTAATGATCGTGGATCGGCGCGGCGAGATGGGCGTCGAACCAGCGGATCACTTCCGGGTTGAGCGGCTCGCCGGCGCTGCTCACCACGCGCAGCTTTCCTTTGATGCGAGCCGCGGCCTCGGGCCCTTCCGCCATCAGCAGGCGATAGGCCGTCGGCGAGCCGGCAAGGCTGGTGACGCCGAGGCGCTCGATGATGTCATAGGTCGATTTGGCGTTGAAGGCGCCTTCGTAGAAGGTGGTAGCGGTGCCGAGCTGCAACGGCCCGGTGATGGCGTAGTAGAGCCCGTAGGCCCAGCCGGGATCGGCGATGTTCCAGAAGACGTCGTCGGGGCGAAGCCCGATCGCGTCGCGCATATAGGCGCCGAAGGCAGTGAGGGCGCTGAGCGGCACCGGCACGCCTTTCGGATGCCCGGTGGTGCCGGAAGTCGACATCATCATGAACAGGTCCGAGCCCTTGCGCATCACCGGCTCGCAATCGGGGGAGGCGGCAGCGAGCGCGGCGCGGAAGTCGATATCGCCTTCGGGCAGCCTATCGCCGGCCCCAAGGATGGTCGCGACGCGCGGATGGTTCTCCACCTCGTCGAGCTTGCCGCGGTTTACGGGGTTGGTCACCACCAGCTTCGCCTTGCTGTAGCTCAGGCGATGCTCGACCGCCTTCGGTCCGAACGCGGTGAACAGCGGCTGGTAGACTGCGCCGATCCGCCATGTGCCGAGGATCAGCGCCACCAGCTCGGGAATGCGCGGCAGCATGCCGGCCACGACATCGCCGGGGCTGACGCCGAGACTTTCGAGCAGGGTGCCGACGCGGCCCGACATGTCGGCGAGGTCGTCGAAGGAATATTCGCGCAATTCCCCGCCGGCCGAGATCGCGCGCAGCGCCAGCCGGTTTTCGCCGGTGTATCGGCCGCAGCATTCGACATAGGCGTTGATGCCGGTGGCCGGGTCGCCGTGGAGCCGCGCGATCTCGTCCTCGATGCGAAAATGCGCGACGGCATCCTCATAGCGCGGCAGCGCCGCCGGCGTGTCGGTCATGGCAATCCTCCCTCGGCGGCGGATCACCTCCCATGATCGCCGCCGAGGGAGATTGCCCGAAAAGAGGGCGCTGGTCGATTGCGGCGAAAGTCGATGGCCTTGGCAAGCGAGTGAGGTCGCGCTCCACGGCGCGAAGGAACGCAAACCCTCTGTGGCTGCCTACGCCGCGAGCTAAGGCAGTTGGATGCCCAGCGCCTGCATATGGCGCTTCCAGCGGTTGCGCAGCTCAGCCGGCCGGCAGCCGATGCGCTCGTCGAGGAACTCCGCCGCGCTGATGCGGTCGGTGCGGAAATGGCGGAAATCCTGGCGCAGCTCGCACCAGGCGGCGAGCAGCCGCACCGTCTCGGCATAGCCGATCATGGTCGGCCAGATGACGCGCTCGCTCTCGTCGCCCTGTTCGTTGCGGTAGCGGATCCTGATCTTGTGACCCTTGCGGATCGAGGCCCGCGCCTTCGCGATATCCAGCCCGTCCGGGAGGTTCGCGCGGCTGAGCGGCGCGCCGACGGTCGGATTGCTGACGAAGGGGCGCAGCCGCTCGGGCACGACGGTGGCGATCTTGGCGATCAGGTCGCGCGCCGCGCCCGCCAGCACCGGGTCACCCTTGTCGGCCACCCATTGCGCGCCGAGCACAGCCGCCTCCAGCTCGTCCGGCGTCAGCATCAGCGGCGGCATGTCGTAATCGCGGTCGAGCACATAGCCGAGGCCGGCCTCGCCCCGGATCGGCACGCGCTGTCCGACGAGGTCCGCGATGTCGCGATAGACCGAGCGGCGCGAGGTTTCGAGCTCCTCGGCGATCTGGCTGGCGGTGATCGGCCGGCTCGAGCGCCGCAGGATCTGGATGATCTGGAACAGTCGGTCGGCGCGGCGCAAGGCAAGTCTCCTGTTGCCACTATGCTGGCAGCAGGGTCGGTCCACAAGCCGGGGCAGGGCGCCCGAACGGGCGCGTCCGGCCGCGCGGCCAGCTCACGGAGAAGACCAATGAATTTCGTTTCAACCCGCATCATCACCGCCGACGTCAAGCGGCTCGTCGCCTTCTACGAGGCGGCGACGGGCATCAAGCTCACGCTCTACACCGAGGATTTCGCCGAACTCATCACGGAAGCGGGCACGCTGGCGATCGGCAGCACGCGCACGCTGCGGCTCTTCGGCGGCGACCACGTGGCAAACCCGGCGGCAAATCGCACCGCCATCATCGAGTTCAGCGTCGCCGATGTGGATGAGGAATATCGCCGCCTGGGCGGTCTCATTGAAGGCGCGCTGGTGCAGGCGCCGACGACGATGCCGTGGGGCAACCGTTCGCTGCTGTTTCGCGATCCCGACGGCAATTTGGTGAATTTCTTCACGCCTGTGACTGCGCAGGCGATCTCGAAGTTCGACGGGTGACAGGGATTGGCCCCGCTGGCGCCGGCCTGTAACATCGCCAGATGAATGCGGAGAGGGGAGGCGCAAGCATGCGGCTTGATCGGAATCTCTGTCATCTGAGGATCTGGGCATTCGTCCTGATGGCCCTTTGGCCGCCTGCTTTGTGGGCGGACCCGATCTCGCCGGAGCGGATGACCACAGCCCTATCGAAGCTCGAGGCGCTGGCGCAAGGCGCTGTCGAGGCCGGTGCGGTGCCCGGCCTCGCCATTGCCGTCGTGCATGACGACCAGGTGATCTTCCTCAAGGGTTTCGGACATCGCGAGGCCGGCAAGCCGGAGGCTGTCGACGCCGATACGGTGTTCCAGATCGCCTCGCTATCCAAGCCGGTCTCCGCCACCGTCGTCGCGGCCCTGGTCAGCGACCACGTGGTGTCCTGGGATTCGAGGATCGCCGACCTCGACCCGGCCTTCCGGCTGGCCGACCCCTATCCGACGGGCCAGCTCACGATACGTGACCTGTTCTCGCATCGCAGTGGCCTTCCGGGCACCGCCGGCGACGACCTGGAGGACATCGGCTACGACCGCGCCACGATCCTGCATCGCCTGCGCTTCGTGCCGCCATCGTCGAGCTTTCGCGCCGGCTATTCCTACAGCAATTTCGGGCTGACCGAGGGCGCCGTCGCCGCCGCGTTGCCGACCGGAAAGTCCTGGGAAGAAATCGCCGAGGAGAAGCTCTACCGTCCGCTCGGCATGGCTTCGACCAGCTCGCGCCATGCCGATTTCCTCAAGCGCGCGAACCGCGCCGCCCTCCACATCAGGGTCGGCGGCGCCTGGGCCGCGAAGATCAAGCGCGATCCGGATGCGCAGGCCCCGGCCGGCGGCGTCAGCTCCACTGCCCGCGATCTTGCGCAATGGGTGCGCCTGCTGCTCGGCGACGGCGTCTATGCCGGCAAGACCGTGATCGCCGCCGATGCGTTGGACCAGACGCATGTGCCCTTGATGACGCGCGGCAGGAACCCGGTGTCCGGCGGCGAATCCTTCTATGGTCTCGGCTGGAATGTCGAATTCGGCCGGCACGGCCTGAGCTGGGGCCATGCCGGCGCCTTCAGCGTCGGCGCGCGCACCCTGGTGACGATTTTCCCAAAGGAGAAACTCGGCATCGTCATCCTTGCCAATGCCTTCCCGACCGGCGTGCCGGAAGGGCTGTCCGACAGCTTTGCCGATCTGGTCTTCGACGGTTCGGTCGGCAAGGATTGGATCAAGGCATGGGACGCGATCTATGCCGGCATGTTCGGTCCGGTGGTCGAGGCGGCCAAGGCCAGATATGCCGCGCCGCAGTCGCCGGCGAGGCCGGCGGCGCCCGCCAGCGCCTATGCCGGCCGCTACGCCAACGACTTCATCGGCGACGCGACCGTATCGGGCGAGGGCGGGGGCGTTGTGCTCACGCTCGGGCCGGGTGGGGCCAGGTCCTATCCGCTGAGGCACTATGACGGCGACCTGTTCCTGACCAATCCTGATGCCGAGACGCCGGAGAGGCCGACGGGCGTCAGCTTCGTCGTCGGTCCGGATGGCAAGGCGTCGTCGATGACCGTCGAGTTCCTCGACGACAATCATCTTGGAACGCTGCGGCGCGTGGGCGACTAAAACATGTCTCCCGAAAGTGGGAACCGGTTTCGGGATAAAGACATGCGTAAAAGCAAAGACCTAAAGCGCATGGAGCGAATCCGAAGGATCGCGACGCGCTTTAGACCGCCCGCCCAAAGGCGTGTCGTCCGGCAAACGCGCAGGGGTCAGGACGGCTGGCCGTAGCGCAGCAGCTTGAAGCAGTCGCTGCCGCCCGACTTCGACTGCGTCAGCACCGGTTTCGAGCGGTCGATCCATTCCTGCTGCGACTTGGCATCGGCCTCGATCGCGTCGGTCGCCGGCAGAGCGACGAAGCCTCGCCCCTTGCTGAAGAGCCAGCACGCGCGGCCGAGAAACCGCCTGCTGCGCTGGCGCAGGAGATCGGCGTCATAGAGGATGTCGAGCACCTCACGCTTGATCTTCTGTCCCTTGTCAGGCTTGGCGACCGCCGCTTCGACCGGTTCGTCTCCGATCGCTTCATGCAGGTCCTTGTAGTCGAGGCCGAGCTGCGTCGTGGCATATTTGATGTCGTTCTCGTCGCGCACGATGTCGAACCAGAGCGTCGGATCGAGCTCGTTGACGACAAAGGTGGCTTCGAGGTCGCGCGACAGGTTCAGAATGTCAAAATCCCGAACATCGACGTCACGTTCGACCAGCAGGATCTTTTCGACCTGCTTGCCGAGCTCGGCTCCCTCAGCGCTGATCGCGGCGTTGTTTCCGCCGTGTTCGGGGCCGACATAGGCCCCGCCCGCATCCAGAACCTCGTCGAATTCGCCGAGCGTTTCGACGACCGGCGCGCCGCGGGCGATGCGCGCGGCGAGCTTGGCGAGCACCTGCTGCAGCTCGGTCTCGCGCCTGCGCTGGTCCTGATAGTTCTGCTGGAAGAAGAAGATGAACAGCGACACACCGATGCCGATCAGGATCACGCCGAGCTGCGAGAAGATATTGCGGTAGTATTCCAGCAATTTTTCGCGGTGGCGCACGTCGTCGCGCACGCTGTGCGCCACGCGCAGATTGACGATCAGCGAAATGATCAGCAAGCCGGCGCCGACAAGGATGAGCCCGCCGATGAGGAGGTAGCCATGCCCCGCGCTGAAATCCATTGGTATCGCCCCCGAAGCCCCGGATAACGCAGCCTAATACCATTCCGCTGAAACAACTATCCGAAGCGGCGGGGGAAGCATTGAATCGCGGCGTAGGCCGTCTGCGGCACCGCGGCGATTGACCGCGACGCCTGTTCGGCCGATATCCCGCCCGAAAACCGCCCCGAGACCCTGATGACCTCAGACGCCAACCTCAAGCAAGCTGCCGCCCCCGATGCCGCCTGGCAGGACGACGTCCGCGCCGGCGTGCGCCACGTTCGCGATCTCGCATCCCTGCCGCTGTCGCCCGCCGAGCGTGCCGCCGCGCAGGAGGCCGCCGCCGCCCACAAGGTGCGCGTGCCAAAACCCTATCTCGACCTGATCGACTGGAACGACCCGGACGATCCGATCCGCGCCCAGGTGATCCCGTCGCCGGACGAGCTGGTCGCGGCCGAGGGCGAGCTCGACGATCCGATCGGCGACCACGCCTTCAGTCCCGTTCCCAGGCTGACGCACCGCCATGCCGACCGCGTGCTTCTGTTCCCGACCTATCAATGCGCCGTCTATTGCCGCTTCTGCTTCAGGAAGGAGTCGCTGACCTCGATCGGCCGCGGCTACACGCGCGAGGCGCTGGAGCCGGCGCTGGCCTATATCGCCGGGCATCCCGAAATCCGCGAGGTGATCCTGACCGGCGGCGATCCGCTGTCGCTGCCCGACAAGGCGCTGGCCGAGATCCGCGCCCGCCTGGAGGCGATCCCGCATCTCAGGCTCCTGCGCATACACACCCGCGTGCCCGTAGCGCTGCCGTCGCGCATCACGCCCGGCCTGGTCGAGGCGCTGCAGGGCCGGCTGATGGTGAGCGTGGTCACGCATTTCAATCATCCGCGCGAGCTTACCGCCGAAGCCGAGGCGGCTTGCCGCGCGATGCGGCAGGCGGGCTTCGTGCTGCTCAACCAGAGCGTTCTGCTGAAAGGCGTCAACGATCATGTTGAGGTGCTGGAGGAACTCTGCCGCGAGCTGATGTACCGTCTCGGCGTAAAACCCTATTACCTCCACCACGGCGACCTCGCGCGCGGCATGGCGCACCGCCGCACCACGATTGCCGAGGGCCAGGCGCTGGTGGCGGAACTGCGCCGGCGCCTCTCCGGCATCTGCAACCCGACCTATGTCATCGACCTGCCGGACGGCGGCGGCAAGGTGCCGCTGGCGGCGAGCCACATCGAGGGATGCGAGGGCGGAACCTGGCTGATCAGAGGCCAGGACGGCAAGGTGCGGGAATATCGCGAGGTGCTGGTCTGAAGCGTGGGTTGCCCGCCGCTCAAGGCGGCCCGGCAGCCTTGTTGGGGGCAAATTTGCCGGCCGCCGGGCCTGACCGACGGGCGGGTGGCCACCCGCCGGCTGAGACGAGCGTGGGTCGAGGCTGTCGGAACCGCACCCTGTAAATGAAGGATTGCGTGCTTTTATTCCTTCGTTTGCACGATGCAGCGGGCCGGAAAAGGCGCGACGCTGCGTTCGATCCTTTTGGATCATCAAAGTCTGCAACTGAGAAAGTCCCCAGCCAGGCCCCCTCCTGGCGATCCTTGGGCCCCGCCTGCTTCTCCCCGGAGCACACGGGGCTCTCCCGTTCGGCAAAGCCCTGGCCGCAACATTGCCCTCTTCCTGTGGAACCGGATTCCGCGCCCCGCATTCTATGAGCGGGGACTGAAGGAGCGTCGCGTGAAGGCCTTGTTGGGAATTGCCGGTGGTTTCGTGCTGACCTTGGCCGTGTTCGCCAGCGGACTTGCCTTCGCCACCTGGATGCTGGCCGCCAAGCCGGTGCGCCAGGCAACGCCCACGATCGGCGTTTCCGAGCTCTGGACAAAGGACGCGCAGCCGGTCGATCCGCAGAAGCAGAACCTTGAGCGCATCCCCGCCCAGCAGGCGGCGACCGCGACCGCGGCGTCATCAAGTGAACCGATTAAGACCGTGAGTGGCGCAACGCAGGCGTCGGCGCTTGCGGCGCCAGCACAGCCGCAGCCGCAGCAATCGGGCGCGTCCGCTCCCACCCAACCTGCGGCGGACGCCAATGCCGCCCAGCAGCCGGCGCCGGCCGACCAGCAGGCTGAGCGGCAATTGCCCGTTGCCCATCTGCAATGGTGCGCCGCCCGCTATCGCAGCTACCGCCCGGCGGAAAACAGCTATCGCTCCTATAGCGGCGAGCTGCGCCCCTGCATCTCGCCCTATTACGACCTTGGTGACCGCACCGCCTCGACCGGTCAAAGCGAGCGGGGCGGCGACCAGGCCAAGGAGCGGGCAGGGGTAAACGACCGGCAGACCGCCACGGCCGAGATCACCGACGACCAGGCCGAGATGGAGGGTTACGCCCCGTCCGGCGGCGGCTACGCCACCACCTATGGCGGCCCGCCGGAGGAGATTTCGCCCGAGGCGGAGGCCGCCCAGGCCACCACCCGGCCGGTCTCGGCCGACCATGTCGACTATTGCTTCAGCCGCTACCGCTCCTACGACCCGAGCGACAACAGCTATCAGCCCTTCGACGGCGGCCCGCGGCGCCAGTGCGAGTAGGGCCGGCGGCCAGCGGTTCGCGTTTCCTCGCCCCACGAAGTGGGGAGAGGTGGCCGCGAAGCGGCCGGAGAGGGGCCTGCGGCGCTGGCGGGCTCGCACACGTCCTTCAACGTCGGCGCTCCCCCTCTCCGTCTCGGCTTCGCCGAGCCACCTCTCCCCCATTTCATGGGGGCGAGGAAAGAGCCTTCACCCCACGACCTTCCCCGGATTCATCACATTACCCGGATCGATAAACGTCTTGATCGCCTTCGCCAAATCCCGCTTCACCGGATCCGCATGCCGCTCATAGGCCTCGCGCTTTTCCAGCCCCACGCCATGCTCGGCCGAGAACGAGCCGCCGGCTTCGCGCAGGCCGTCATAAAGCACGTCCTCGATCGCCGCGTGCCGCTCATGCGCAAGCGGCCCGTCGCAATTGATCGAGATGTGCAGATTGCCGTCGGCGAGATGGCCGTAGACATAGGGCGCGTAGGCGGCGTCGATCCGCTTCAGCCCGGCCTCGATGCGCGCCACATAGGCGTCCAGCGCGCCGCCCGGCACCGAGACGTCGAAGGAGGGCGCCACGGGGTGCGCGCGCTCGATCTCGACTGTCTCCTCGCGCAACCGCCACATCTGGGCGGCTTGCGCCTCGGAGCTCGCCACCAGCCCGTCCAGGATGCCGGCCTCGTCCCAGATCGCCGCCAGCCCGTCCTCGAGCACCCCTCTGGCCGCCTCGACACTATCGGCGCCGAGCCCCAGCACCAGCAGGCAGGGCGCTTCGAGCGGCAACTGCCCGGGCGCATAGCCCAGCCCCCGCTGCATCAGTGACGCAAAATTGCGCCACAGGATCTCGGCGGCGGAAAGCCGCGCGCTGGTCGAGCCCAGGAAATGCCGCACGATGCGCTGCGCGCTGGCCGCATTCGGCACGCCGACCAGCGCCGTGGCGCTGGCGCCGGCGACCGGGTCGAGCCGCACCGCCACGCGGGTGACGATGCCGAGCGTGCCCTCCGCCCCAATGAAGAGATGTTTCAGGTCATAGCCGGCGCTGGTCTTCAGCACCCGGGTGAGATCGGAAAACAGCCGCCCGTCCGGCAGCACGCCTTCGAGGCCGAGCACGCGATGGCGCATCGTGCCGTTGCGAAAGGCCATGATGCCGCCGGCATTGGTCGAAACCATGCCGCCAATGGTGGCGCTGCCGCGCGCGGCAAGATCGATGCCGGGGTCGAGCCCATGCACGGCCGCAGCCTCCTGCAGCGCGCCTAGCGTCACCCCCGCTTGCACGATCGCCACCCGCGCGAACGGATCGATCTCCTCGATTTGGTTGAGCCCGCCGAGATCGCAGATGATCTGCCCAGTGGACGTCGCCGCCCCGCCCGCCAGCCCCGTGCGCCCGCCCTGTGCGACAAGGCTGACGCCACGCTCCGCGCAGAACCGCACCAGCGCCGCGACGCCCTCGACATCACGCGGCCGCACCAGCGCCGAAGCGCCGAAATTGCGGGCATCGAATCCGGGGTCGCGCGAGGCGAGCTCGGCGGCGTCCCAGATGGTCGAGGTGGGGAGGAGGGTGCGGAGGGCGGGGAGGAGGGGCATGGGGGCTCCGACGAAAGCGGTGACCTACCTATAGAGGTAGCGGAACTGCAGAGTCACGTGCCCACCTGTCGATGAGAGCGTACTTTTCGAAACTCGTGATCGAGTGCCTCAACTCTCTCTTTTGAAGTCGACCCGCTTCTCTTGCGATTTCAATATTTCTGTGGATTGGATCAGTCCAAAATGTCAAAGTCTGATGTATGCGGCGTTGTCTCCCTCGGTTGGCTGGTTTGACTACGAGAAGACAATTCGGAATCTTGCAGTCACCTATCGAAAGAAAAAATGGCCATCGATGGCTGACTTCGCTAGTTTGAATCTGCAGGCTAGGGCCAGAATCTATAATAAAGGTCACCGTTAACCGAGACAATAAAATATCAGGTCAGTTTAGGTGCGCTGCTCGGTCGAAGACGGGCTCCATCAATAGCGATTTTCAATACCGGCGTGCGCTCTGTAGCAGGGGGAATGAGGGAGATATGGATACCGAAGATCTATCCGATACCACCATCGGGTCAGCAATTTCTGTCCGGATGATGGCGGCGCCTGAAGCAGATGTGGTCTTCCTTCCAACCGATGACGCCGGCACCCCCGGACAACTGAATAGTCAGATTCTACGCCGGCTAGGTCTCCCAACGAGGTTGCCAAGCGCTACCGACCTGCAGCGCGGGTATCATGTGGAGCAAACGGTGAAAGGCCTCATATGCTACGTCGTCACCGTCACGAGTCGTCCTGCCGAAGAGGCGCTCGAGATGAACTTCGCTCAAGCGATTGTCGACCCAGCGCTTTCGGACGCGCTCTCGATCTGGGTGCCGTTGATGGGCACCGGTGACGGTCAGATTCCATTCGAGCGGAGCTTTTCAATCATACTTGATGTTCTCGGGAAAGACCCACGAATTGTCGAGGGCAAGATGAGCGCAACAATCTCGGTACCCGAGATGCCACCTGGCCAACTGCGTATTCTTTCCGACATGATCCACGCGGCATCCGGGATAGCGGTTCCGACGAAGCCGATGCCAATCAATGCCGACCCATACCAACTCGCTCGTTCGGATGCGGTGACCGGCGCGCTGGAGTTCGCGACTAGCCTTTCCCAAATACACCCAGAGCCCGGTAGTGTACTCTCAACGACGCTCCTGTTTTTCGCGCTCGCTGAAAGCCAGTCTACAGCCGCGCCGTTCGCACTGCGTGATGATGCGGCAGCCGAGTTCTTCAGTGTTGCGGTCCGCTTCTTGGCCGCAGATCGATATTCATCGGCCTGGCGGACTTATTTCGGAACTGATGAACAGCTTTCGTCGCTCGCGGCCCCCACCGGGCTTCTAATGCCGACCAAAAATGTCACTTCGGTACTCCAGAACGCGTCGGCGATCGCTGGCGGAGCGGATAAACTGATCCAGGTTGATCATCTGGCAACCGCGCTATTGAATCAGGAAGAGGCCAGGCTCCGGCGCGTGCTCGCGCAGATGGAGATTACAGCAAACATGCTGCTCACTGAGTACAGGGACGCCCGACTCGGCCAAGTAGCCACGAAGTTCAACAATGACGTCGCAACCAGCAAGGACCATCTCGGCTATGACAGTTATGCGAAGGCTATTTGTGAGTTCCTGACTCACGCGGAAACTCCGCCGCCACTCAGTATAAGCATCCAGGCGCCCTGGGGTGGCGGAAAATCATCGCTGATGAACCTAGTACGCGAACAACTCGATCCGCGCGAGGTTCGCGAGGAGCATAGACGACCAATTGTTGCAGGGTCCGTGGACGCGCCGCGGCTGCTGCTCGGCTCGGTGCTCAGGTTTCTCGACCGCGAGGAGGGGTTCTCCGTCAATGCACAGGCTAGCGCCGGCCAGCCGATGAAACGGCTTTGGACGATCTGGTTCAATGCCTGGAAATACGACACAACCGAGCAGGTATGGGCGGGCTTGGTCGACGCTATCGTCTCACAAGTTGCCGAACGTCTGCCGCTGCTCGAGCGAGAGAAATTCCTTCTTAAGCTTCAACTTGCGCGTATCGATGATGGTCTGATTCGCAAAAGAATATATAATCGCATCGTCACCGTTTGGTGGGCTAAGGTCAGCGCATGGGTTTTCGCGGGTGCCTCGGCTACTCTAGCCTTGTTTGGCCTCGCGGCAGTGAAGCCCGACCTGCCCGAAGTCATCCAGAAGGCGATCTCGTTGTGGCAAACTGGCGGCAATGGATATGCCGGTGCCATCGCGGCGCAGATCATCCTCTCTGGCTACCTTGTCGGCAGCTATTTCAAGAGCCGCAACGAGACCCATAAGGAACCAGCTACCTTTAGTCTCGCCGAATACATAAGAATTCCAGACTACGACAAGGGGGTCGGCGAAATTCATCAGATCCACTCTGATCTTAGGCGGGTGCTTGGCGTCGTACCCAGACAACCTGGCGAGAGTGACCATGCTCCCATCGTGATCTTCATCGACGATTTGGATCGCTGCTCGCCTAGTAAGGTGGCGAGTGTAGTCGAAGGCGTGAGCATGTTACTCGCCAGTGATACTTACCGCTGCATGTTCGTCATAGGGATGGATCCGCAGATGGTGGCGGCAGCTCTTGAAAAGGCGCACGAGGATGTGCGCAAGCAACTGCCTCGCTACGAGCGTGCCGTGCCACTTGGTTGGCGGTTCATGGACAAATTCATTCAGCTGCCCTTTACGATACCACCAACGGGGGGCCGTGGCTTGGACAAGTATGTTAACTGGCTGGTTGGCACCGAGCCGCCCGTCGCGACGCAGGCGCAGAGTAGCAATACACTTGGGCCAATCGAGAACGTGGAGTTGACCCCGCCTGCAATTCAGCAGATCCGCAGTCTATCGAAGAGCCAGCCTAAGCTAGATTCCACTGTCGACGGCCAGGCAATGGCGGCAGTCTCCGCAAAATTTGCCGAGAGCCGCGACGTTGGTAATATCATTCGCAAGATCGCCACTTATTCGGTCGGCAATCCGCGCGAGATGAAGCGGATGGTCAATTTGGCGCGGTTTTACCTCTCATTGCGGTCGGCAAGGCGTGTGAATGATCAAGGTTGGCGCGCGCCCGATCTGGATCAATATGCCCGCTGGATCGCAGTGACATTGCGATGGCCGGACATGCTTCGCTGGCTGCAATGGGGCGCCGACGAAGCCCATTGGCCGCCGGAGCAAGAAGAGACTGATCTTATAGTCCGCCGGCTGAGGGCCTTAGAATCGCACGCATCGAGATGTGATGGTGCCGACAAGTGGCGCGCCGCACTCAAATCTGAACTCAACATTCCCGTAGAATCCGATAGCGACTGGGCGTGCGATCCCAAGCTGTTCGAGTTCTTCAAAGCCGAAGCGAAGTTACTCGGTGGCAAGCGCCTATCGGATGCAGCGATGCGCGGCTTCTGGTAACCGGACGCGCGTTCTCACGATTTCACATTAGATCCACCTCTGCGCGTGTTAATGAAAGTCAAGCGCTCTGCGCCGTCCTTTCAGGAAACGATATCTAGGCGGCAACAGAATCAACCCGCCCAAACCGAGCATCCAACCTTCTGCCCTGTAGCGCTGTCCCGCACCAATTTCGCATCCACCCGCCGCAACCCCACCCGGTTGGCCCTCACTTCCTTGCTCGCGAGATAGGCCGGGTCGCCCACTTCCCAGTGGTAGCGTGTGTTGGCGGGCGCCCGCGTCCAGGTGAATTTCGACAGGTAGGCCACCTGTCCTGGCGTGGTGTCGGCGAAGCGGCAGTCTATGGTCGCGGGCATCAGGCCCTTGGCGCCCATCGCGTTGACGACCTTGTCGGCATCGGCCGTCGCCAGCCATTGGTCTATGCCGCTCGTCTGGTAGGCGTCTATGACGGTCGGCCGGTGCGTCATGCATCCTCCCAGCAGCGTCAGCGCTGCCAGGATTGTGCTTGCCTTGCCTGCTCGCTTGCAGTCTTCCCGATCGATGCCCATGCCCGTCTCCTTGTCCCTGAAGAGTGGAAAGTCCCGGGCGGGATGGTGCACGGCTGGACATCGCCGGTATATTAGCCGCTTCACATGCGCGACTCGAACGGGCTTGGCCGCCTATCTGCTTGCGCGGGCAGGGGGAGCGATCGCGCCTGGGACGATGTCGGTGTTCTGGGCCACCTTGATCCGCCATCCAAGCTGTTCCTTCTTCAGCACCAGAAGCAGGATGCCTTCCCGCGTTCCGGCGGGCGAGCCGTCCGGGGCGGATGCGCCAGTCAGGGTCCATCTGTAGTGCACCGATGCCAGGCCTGGAGAGAGCTCGACGACGGACGCTGCTACACCTTCCAACCGGCTGTCGCGAAACATGGTCTTATGCGTCGCGCGGTGCGCCGCTTCGATCTCGGGCCGGTTCTTCCACCACATGCCCACGACATTGACGAAATTCGCGTCCTCGCTAAACAGCGCCGCGAAGTCGTCCATGTCATGCCTGTTCCAGGCGTCGGCGAAGGCGGCCGCAGCATCCTCGGGCTTGCTGATCTCCATGACATGATCTCCCTTGCTTTCCGCCAGGCTGGGGTGGGACGATAGCGGCATCCGCAGGCCCTGTCACCGCGCTGCCACAGAACCTGGCCGAGCCACTTCCTTAACGGCCTCGATCCCCAAAATTAACCTTTTGTTAACCATTCGCCCGGCACCCTTTAACCATTGAGTAAGGATTCGTCTGGACGTGACCTTCGCCGCCCCCCTGCACAACAAATCGATCCGCTTCCGCGCCCGTTCCTTCGTCGCTTTCACGCTGACGCCGGAGGCGCCGATCGCCGACTGGCTGGAGGGGCTGGATCGCTGGATCGCCAACTCGCCGGGCTATTTCAACGGGCGCCCGGTGGTGCTGGATCTGAACCTCCTGCAGCCGGGGCCGGAGGAGATCGGGGCGCTGGTCGGCGTGCTCGGCTCGCGCGGCATCCGCGTCTATGCCATCGAGCTGGAGGGCGCCGAGCTCGGGCCCGAACTGCCGCCGCTCTTGGCCGGCGCCAAGGAGGCGACCGCCGAGGGGCTGCTGGGCCGCGCCGCGCGCAAGGCGCGGGCCGAGGAACTGGAAGCCGCCGCCGGGGAGCAGGTCCAGGCCGCTGAGCAGACCCAGCCGGTCGCGGAGGCGGCTCCGGCCGAGGCTCCGCAGATCGCGATGTCCGCCGACGAGCCGGTCGATCCCGAACTGGCGAGGCTCGACGCGGTCAGGATCGAACCGGCGCAAGCCGCAAGCGCGGGCACCGAGCCGGCGCAGCCTTCGGCCGGCACGCTGATGATCAAGGCGCCGATCCGCTCGGGGCAGTCGGTGTTCCACCCGCATGGCGACGTCATCGTGCTGGGCTCGGTCGCGTCCGGCTCGGAGATCGTCGCCGGCGGCTCGATCCATGTCTACGGCACGCTGCGCGGCCGCGCGATCGCGGGCTCGGAAGGCAATGTTTCGGCGCGCATCTTCTGCCGCAAGAACGAGGCCGAGCTGCTCGCCGTCGACGGTTGGTACACGACCGCCGAGGAGATGGAAGGGGTGTCGCGCGGCAAGGCCGTGCAGGCCTTCCTCGACAATGATGCGCTCTGCGTGGTGCCGCTGGGCTGATCCCGCGGCGCAAGCCTCGGACCGGTTTCGCGTGCCAAGGTTGTTAACGAGTCCGCCGTGCCTGGCACGGTCAGAGAATAAAAATCGCCAACGGAGGCTGAATATATGGGCAAGGTAGTCGTGGTCACATCGGGTAAGGGGGGCGTCGGCAAGACGACCTCGACGGCCGCGCTCGGCGCCGCCGTGGCCAAGACCGGCAAGAAGGTGGCGCTGGTCGATTTCGACGTCGGCCTGCGCAACCTCGACCTCATCATGGGCGCCGAGCGCCGCGTGGTGTTCGACCTCGTCAACGTCATCCAGGGCACCGCGAAGCTGTCGCAGGCGCTGATCCGCGACAAGCGGCTGGAGACGCTCTATCTGCTGCCCGCCTCGCAGACCCGCGACAAGGACGCGCTGACCGAGGAGGGCGTGGCCGAAGTGATCGCCCGGCTGCGCTCGGTCTTCGACTATGTCTTCTGCGACAGTCCGGCCGGCATCGAGCGCGGCGCCCAGCTCGCCATGCGCTTCGCCGACGAGGCGGTCATCGTCACCAACCCGGAAGTATCGTCGGTGCGCGACTCCGACCGCATCATCGGCCTGCTCGACGCCCGCACCATGAAGGCCGAGCAGGGCGAGTTGGTGCAAAAACACGTGCTGGTCACGCGCTATGACGCGGCGCGCGCCGCGCGCGGCGAGATGCTGTCGATCGACGATGTGCTGGAGATCCTGTCGACGCCGCTGCTCGGCATCATCCCGGAAAGCCAGGATGTGCTGCGGGCCTCCAACCTCGGCTCGCCCGTCACGCTCTCGGAGCCGCTCAATGGTGCCGCAAAGGCTTACCTCGAAGCGGCAAGACGCCTGGAAGGCGAGGACCTGCCGGTGGTCGTCCCCTTCGAACGCAAGGGCTTCCTCGACCGGCTGCTCGGAAGGAGGGCCGCATGAGCATCCTCGACCTCTTCAAGCGGCGCACCAGCGCGCCGGTGGCGCGCGAGCGGCTGCAGCTGCTGCTCGCCTATGAGCGCCAGAGCCGCGGCCAGCCGGATCTCGTCTCCATCCTGCGCGAGGAGATCATGGCGGTCATCGCCAAGCATGTGCAGATCGACCAGGACTACCTCCAGGTCTCGATGGACCGCGGCGCCACCATGTCGACGCTGGAGATCGACATCCAGATCCCCAACAAGAGCGCCGCGCCGCTCGCCATGGCGGGGTGATCTTCACCCTCCCCCTTGTGGGGAGGGCCGATCCGCAAAGCGGATCGGGGGAGGGGCCTGCGCCAACGCTTCGTCATCCTCGGGCTTGACCCGAGGATCCATGCCGTGACCGTTGCCGCAGAGTGCAGCGGTGGAAAATTCTGTAACCTTAGCAACGCTTTAGCGCCACGGCATGGATCCTAGGGTCTGCGCGCGTCGCCTCGCTCCTTGCTCCGCCCTAGGATGACGAAGGCGCGACGCCGCCGTCCCCCACGCCCCTCACTCCGGCTGATACAATTCATCCATGCTGCGCGCCGCAAGTTCCGCGAACGGCGCCTGCTTCCTCACCCGTCCATGCTCCAGGATCACCAGATCGTCGCAGAACGAGATCGTCGAGTGGTGGTGGCTGATGACGATCGTCGTGCGGCGGCCGGCGCGCGACTTCAGCGTCTCCACGATCGCCGCCTCCGACAGCCCGTCGACAGCGTTGGTGGCCTCGTCGAGGATCAGGATGTCCGGATCGCGCACCAGCGCGCGGGCGAGCGCGATGCGCTGCCTCTGGCCGGCCGACAAATTGATGCCGCGATAGCCGACGATCGTCCCGTAGCCCTGCGGCAGGCGTTCGATGAATTCATGCGCCTCGGCAAGCTCTGCGGCGCGCCGGGCCTCTTCCTCGCTCGCCGTGTCCTTGCCGTAGGTGATGTTGTCGAGAATGGTGCCGTCCACCAGCTCCAGTTCCTGGCTGGCGAGCGCGATGTGCGCCCGCCATGCGACCGGATCGATCTCGCCGAGCGGCGCGCCGTCGACGAGAATGCCGCCGCCGTCCGGCTCGACGAAGCGGCAGAGCAGGTTGACGATGGTCGTCTTGCCGGCGCCGGAGCGGCCGATCAGCGCCGTCGAGCGGCCGCTTCTTATGTCGAAGCTCACGGCATGCAGCACCGCCGCGCGCTGCTCCTCATTGGCATAGCTGAAGCTCACGCCCTCGAAGGCGATCTTGTCGCTCAAGGCGGCGAACGGCCGGCTGCCTTGCGGCGGCGCCGGCTTGCCCTTGGGGTCGAGCAGCCAGGTCACTTCCTCCAGCGAGCCGGAAAGCCCCTGCAACTGGCTCCAGGTCATCTGCAGCGCCCTGACATGCGGCTGCAGCCGGTAGAGCAGGATGAGGAAGGCGGCGACCATAGGGAAGCTCAAACCCGCCAACCATGCGCCGATCACCACCGCCAGGAACAGCATGGCGTGCAGCACTTCGGTCAGCGGCGCCAACGCGCCCTGGCGGTTGGAAAGCTGGAAGGCTGCCCGGCGCACGCCGTCCGACGCCGCCTCGAACGCCGCCTTCTCGCGCGCCTCCTGGCCGAAGATGCGGATCAGCCGGCCGGCATGCACCAGGTGCAGCATCCGTGAGGCCAAGGCGCTGTTGCGCGAGGCAACGCTTCGGCTCGGTTTTCTCAGATGCGCCGACAGCGCCATATGCGCAACCTGGACAAGCGCCAGCCCGAGCATCACCAGCAGCGTCATCCGCCAGGAGAGCAGCAGCAGAAAGACGAGCAGGATGAGCGACGCCGAGGCGCTGACGATCGAGCCCAGCATCGCCTGGATGGCGTCCGACGCCCGCCAGGATTCGCTCGAGATGATGTTGAGCAGCCGCCCGGGGCTCTCCTTCAGGAAGAAGGGATAGCCGATCGAAAGCAGCCGCTCGGCGAGCGCGCCGCGGATCGCCTGGCTGGCCTTGCCGTAGATATGGGCCGTGAGCACCGAATTGGCGAAGCCGAGCAGGTTCTTCAAGAGGATCGAGCCGAGGATCGCGGCCGCAATGGCGATCAGCCGCTCGCGCTCGCCGAGCCCGGCGCCGACTTTCTGCAGGAGGGCCGAGAGGCCGGCCATGCCGGTCGCCTCGCCATGCCCCATGATGATGCCGAGCAGCGGGATGATCAGGCCGATGCCGAATCCTTCCAGCGCTGCGCCGGCGAGCCCGAGCGCGACGACGATCGGCAGCAGGCCGAGCTGCCGGCGGCCGAGCGCCTGGCGGAGCATCGGCAGGGTCGGGTGCCCGCTCATGGCGCGCCGGCCTCCGCCCTGGCCGTGGTGGTCTCCTCGCCGTGCTGTTGCCGATCCGGCCGCCTGAAAAGCACGAGAGCCATGAATTTCGCCGCGCCCGCAAGGTTCATCAGGACGATCGGCCAGTGCGACAGTTTGAGATCCTGGTCGAAGCGTGGCCCGCCGACGAGCTCGCGCATGGCGGCGCGGACCGCCCAGTAGAAATGGCGCAGCAGCCAGGGCGCGCGTCGAAGATGCTTCAGGCAGAGCGCGCCGTTGCCGAAATGATAGTCGCGGTGCAGCCGGTCGATCGCCATGCGGTCGCGCCTGCCGTGATGGTGGAAGATCGTCATGTCGGGCACGTATTCCACCGCCATGCCGGCAAGCATCGCCCGCACCAGATAGTCAGTGTCCTCGGCCGAGCGCAGCGCGCCGCCGGCGCCGAAGCGCTCGTCGAAGGGGCCGATGCGGGCGGCGACGTCGCGGTGCATGGTCATGTTGCACCCTAGCACGAAGCCGCCCGGATGGACGGCATGCGTCAGCACTTCGCGTTGGTCGCAGCGCTTTATCGTGAAGGGCAGGTCGAGCGCGTCGCCGATCTCGACGCGGCCGCCGCGGATCAGCCATTTCTCGCCGCTCGCATAATGCCGCTCGAGGTCGGCGAGATAGTTGCGGTCGAGCCTGCAGTCGTCGTCGACGAACACCAGCACCCCGCCGCGCGCCTGCGCCAGTCCCGCATTGCGCGCCGCCGCCAGTCCGGGGCGGGCCTCCGAGATTGCGGTCAGGGGGATGTCCGAGGTCGCGGCGGCCGCCAAAAGATAACTGGCCGTGCCGTCGCGCGAGCCGTTGTCGACCACCACCAGCTCGGCCGCGAAGGCGGGATGCGCCCGGCAGGCCGCGCGGATCGAGTCGATGCAGGCTTCGAGCACGTCCAGCCGGTCGCGCGTGCAGACGATGAAGGAAACCTGTGGCCGTTGCCTGGGCCACGGAGGAGGGGGCAGGGCGGGGCGCAGGTGCCGCAGCAACGGATGGCGCTCGGCGTTCATGCCGCCTCCACCCGATAAGGCGCGAGCACTGACGTCGCCGGCGCGGATTTTAAGCGGTAGGCAAGCCAATCGGCGCGCTTGCCCGCCCACATCGAGGCCTGGCTCAGCCAGGGCGCCCAGGCGCCGGGGCCGAGCGCGTATTTCTCGCGGCGGCGGATCGCGTTCCATTTCCCGGTCAGCGTCAGCAATTCATGCGTCAGCGCCGGCCGCTCCTCGTCATTGACGAGCTGGTAGAGGAAATAGAACAGGTTGAGCGCGCCGGCCTCGAAGCTCGGCCGCGTCGGGTCGGGCAATGTCGCGATCCGCGCCTCCAGCCTGCGGATGAAAGCGGCCGCCCGGCGTACGGTGTCGAGGCAGACGCGATCGCCGATGGCGCGCAGGTCCTCGCAGTCCTGCGCCAAACCCAGGCGCTCGAGGTTCTCGCCGACAATCTTAAGATGCGTGCGCCGCATCTCCTTGCCGTGCCGGGCGGTCACGCTGCCGGGATGGACGCGGTAGACCAGCAGGCTCTCCGGCATCAGCGCCGCCGGATAGCGGTCGGCCAGCCGCCGGAAGAGGTCGAAATCCTCGGCATGCCGATAAGCGCTGTCATAGTGGAGGTCGGCCTCGGAGATGACCTTGCGGTTATAGACCACCGTCGGGTGCAGGAAGATCGTGAAGAATTTCGACAGCTCGGGGAGGCTGAGACGGAACACCGGGTCGAGCTGCCCCTTAAGGACGCGGCCATGCAGCAGCGTGTCCACGAGCGCGCCGCTGAAGCCGAGCTCCGGCCGCGCGGCAAACAGCGCCGCCTGGCGCGACAGCCGCCAGGGATAAGCGAAGTCGTCGGCGTCCATGCGCGCGACGAGCTCGCCCCGCGCGACCGCCAGTCCCTCATTGAGGCTGGCGACAAGGCCACGGTTTTCGCGCGAGATGATCGATACACGGCTGTCGTCCCGCCGGCAGCGTTCGAGGATCTCCAGCGACCTATCGGTCGATCCGTCGTCGATGGCGATGACTTCGAGCCGGCCGTAGTCCTGCCGCAGGATCGACTGCATCGCGGCGGCCACGTAGGGCTCGGCATTGTAGACCGGCAACAGCACGGAGATGAGCGGCGCGGCGGTCATGGTCGGCTCCGGTCCGTCGGCTGCAGATCGAGCGCCGGGGCGGTGGCGAACCGGCGGGTGTTGTCCGGCGCGCGCGTGCCCCGCCGCGCGACATACGGAAAATAGCGTTTGAGACTGTTGAGAGGTTTCTCGAACAGCATCCAGGAGAGCGAGGCGACGACCAACGTCGCGGCGCCCGCGACGAGGAACCGCCCCGGCCCCTGTTCCGAGACGTTGAGCGGGATCCATGGCTGCGCCTTGACGGCATAGGCAAGCAGGATCGGATGGTAGAGATAGACGCCGTAGCTGATGCGGCCGAGCCCGAGCAGCGGCGGCAGTTCGGCCAGCCTGCCCAGCGTGCCGCCGAGGCCGTTCGAGCAGGCGGCGACGATCACCGTCAGCGGCACCAGCGGCAGCACTTGCACCAGCATCCAGCGCGGCCACTCCCAGGCCGAATTCGCCGGCCCGGGATCGGACCGGACCACGAACAGGAACACCACCGCCAGGGCCGGCCAGCAGAGCCGCATCCATTGCGGCGCATCCGCGCCCCTGGCGCGGCGCACGGCAAGCAGGGCGCCGCAGCCAAGCGCGTCCATCGAAGCCGGCGGCAGCAGGTCCCTGGCGAGCGCCGGGTCGGCTGCGATGGGCCAATAGAAGCGATAGGCGAGCGAAAAGCCGATGACGCCGATGGCGATGGCCTCGATCCGCCGGCGCGGCGCCAGAAGCACGATCAGCGGCCAGGCGAGGTAGAACTGTTCCTCGATGCTGAGGCTCCAGAAATGGCAGAGCAGCCAGGGGTTCCAGTCGTTGTGCAGCGCGTACCAGAAGTTCGAGAGGTAGAGCGCATGCCAGGCGAGCGACGACCTCGACTGTTCCAGATCGGTGAACCAGACCAGCGCCAGCACTGCGAGGTAGGGCGGGAAGATGCGTATCACGCGCCGCGCATAGAAGGAGCGCAGCGCCGGTCCGGCGGCGAATGCATCGGTATCACGCGCGTCCAGCAAAAGCCGTGTGATCAGGAAGCCGGAGAGAACGAAGAACAACCTGACCCCGAGATGGCCGAGGAAGGAGGTGCCGTTTGGCGCAAGGAAATGGGCGTAGAGCACCAGCGTCACGGCAACGGCCCGCAACGCATCGAGTTGGATGTCGCGCGCGTTCGCCATCAGCGGCATTCGCCAGCTTGGTCACGCCACGCGGCAGAGGGCGGGCGAATCCCGCCGCTGCGGGCCGACCACTCACCGTCCGGGCGGGGTGCGCAATTCCTGCCGGTCGGCGGAATGCCCATCCGAGTCACAATAATGGCATCCTCCAACAGGCATGCCCCCGCTCCACGATTGTCGCGGTGGATGTTGCGGTGCAACACAAAATGCTTACGGCTCTGAAATAAGATGTGATGCCGGTGTGGGACGTAAATGGTTGTGTCGTGAAAATATCTGCACAGACCATCCAAAGGACCTATGAAGTTATGGGCAATTGGTCTGATCTGTGGAAATCATCAATCGCCAGGGATGCGGGCGAGTTATCTCGGCAACTGCAGCGAGCATGATGGGGATTATTGAGAAAGAGTTTGATCGCGGTGCCAGATTCTACAGTGGAGTCTGTGAAAACACCTTGAATTTCAAGTTCTTGTGCGGTGCGGCAGGCCTGCCGCCCGAGGGGAGGGGCCGCCTTGTCCCACCATCCGCCGCCTGCTGCCTCACGACGGGGCAGCCCCCAGGCCTTATCTCTCGATTCCGACCAGGGGCAGGGGAACGGAGAGCAAGTGACGTCGACGCCGATTGCAAAACCCCGGGCGCAGGTGGGCGCCATGCCCGTGCTCGGCCTGCTCGGCTCCATGCTGTCGGTGCAGGTTGGCGCAGCCTTTGCCAAAAGCTTGTTCCCGGTGCTGGGGCCGGAGGGCACGACCATGCTCAGGCTTTCCATCGGCGCGCTGATGCTGGCGGCGGTGCTGAGGCCATGGAAGGTGCTGCCCTCGCGGAAAAACCTGCCCTGGCTGGCCGCCTACGGCATCACGGTCTGCGCCATGAACATGCTTTTCTATGCCGCGCTCCAGCGCATTCCGCTGGGTATCTGCGTGGCGCTGGAATTCACCGGGCCGCTGTTCGTCGCGACCCTCGGCTCCAGACGCCTGCTCGATCTTGTCTGGGTGGCGCTGGCGATAGCCGGCATCGCGCTCATGTCGCCCTTTGCCGGGATCAGCCGCGGGCTCGATCCGCTGGGCGTGGCGCTGGCGCTGGCGGCCGGCGCCTGCTGGGGGCTCTACATCATTTTCGCGCAGAAGGCCGGCGCCGAGCTCGGCGTGCGCACCTCCGCCTATGGCATGGCGATCGCCGCGGTGCTGGCGCTGCCTTTCGGCTTCGGCGCTGCTCAAGCCCATCTCGCCGATCCGCACGTCATGGCTGGCGCGGCCGTGGTCGGCCTGTTCTCCAGCGCGCTGCCCTTCTACCTGGAAATGCTGGTGTTGGCCCGCATGCCGGCCAAGGTCTACGGCATGCTGGTGTGCCTGGAGCCGGCTGGCGCCGCGCTGACCGGCTTCCTGTTTTTGGCGGAGAAGCTCAACCTTTTGCAATGCGCCGGCATTGCCGCCGTCATAGCCGCCGCCTTTGGGACGGCGGTCGCGGCGCGGCAGCCCTCGCCTTCTGCCTGACTCCCCGCAAGCCGGTCGCGCACTCGAATCCATTTCTGAGCGACGCGCTCCAAGGCGTTGCCCGGTTTGGAGAAATCGATGCGCGCCCTGGCAATATCCGACCACATCCGGTGGTTGAAATAAGACTTAGGTCCGATTCGAAAATAGCTATAGGTCCGAGTGGACAAGACAAGGGTCGTGGGCCACTTCCTAATCATGGGCTGATTGGGGATGCTTATGCTGCGACATTGCCGGTGGGGTAGTGCGGCCGACGGGCCGAAGGGCTGGCGTGGGGAGAGCGGGATGCGCTTGAAGCGCAGGGGCTGCAGGCTGGTCTTGCGAGCGCTGACTGCGTTGGCGCTTGTTGTCGCGCCTTTCAGTCTCTCCGTCGATGGTGTGGTTGTGACCAAGGCCTATGCCGGCAAAGGCGGCAATGGCGGCGGAAACAGCGGCGGCAATGGCGGCGGAAATAGCGGCGGCAATGGCGGCGGAAATAGCGGCGGCAATGGCGGCGGAAATAGCGGCGGCAATGGTGGTGGAAACAGCGGCGGGAACGGCGGCGGAAATAGCGGGAACGGTGGCGGCAACAGCGGCGGAAATAGCGGAAACGGAAACGGCAATAGCGGCGGGAACAGCGGGAACAGCAACGGCAATAGCGGGAACAGCAACAGCAGCGGGAACAACAGTTCGAGCAACAGTGCCGGCGCGGCAAGCGCCGCCGATGTCGACAGCCACGTGAACGCGGCGACCGGCGACAAGGTCGAGGCCACCGCCGGCGGCATTCAGGTCACGCACCGCAACGGAATGAAGGAGACGATCGAGAACGGCCGGTTCAGGATGGAAGACAAATACGGACGCACCATCGTCGACCGCAAAGCCACCATGGCCGATCTCAATCGCCTGAACAGTTTGTGAGAGCAGAGTTTGTGAGAGCGAGGTTTTATCCGGATTAGATCTTAAGGGACCGAAGGTCAGCGCTGCAAAATCAGGTTGCCACCTTTTGCTTCGTCTCTGCGGTCCTGATCGTCTTGCGATGGAATCTGGCTACTCACCTTACCCCCGCCTCCGTGCGGGGGTAATTTTTTCAGCTGTGGCGATCGTTGCTGTTGCGACATTGGTCACCCATGGCGGCGGAAATGGTCTGATCGGCCTGAGCATGGGTCGTGGGCCGCTTTCGTGGCGCCGCTGGAATGTGATCCTAGCCTCCGTCAAGAGACCGGTTCCGCGTCGCCTGTGCCGTGAGCGGAACTTCGGCAAACCGAGGTGGAACCGGCAAGAAGGAAAAGAATGCGCCAACCCGCCTGCAAAAGGCTAGTCGACCTCTCGCTGCGCCTCTCCGTCGCGCTGGCGGTTGTGGTCGCGCCCTGCCTGTCGTCGCCGGGCAACGTGACAAAGCTCGTGTCAACCGCCTACGCCGCCAACGGCGGTAATGGCGGTAACGGGGGCAATGGCGGTAACGGGGGGAATGGCGGTGGCGGAAACGGCGGCAATTCTGGCTCGGCCGGCGGCTCGAATTCCGGCAACAGCGGCAACAGCAATGCCGGTGGCAATTCCGACAACAGCAATGCCGGCGGGGGCAACCCCAATGCGGGACCTGGCAACAACAGCGGCAAGGGCAATGCCAATCCCGGCGGCAAGAACAGCTATACCAACACGGCAACCGGTGACACGATCTCGATCGACGGCAACAAGATCACCGTCGTCCATCGCAACGGCATGAAGGAAGAAGTCCAGAACGGCCGTTTCGAGATGATCGACGCGCAAGGCCGCACCATCATCGAGCGGCAGGCGACGGAGGAGGATCTGAATCGCCTGCTGAGCCTGTGAGGGCCGGGAAAGGCTACCCCCTTTTTCCGACACCCTCGCATGTCACCCCCGTCCCTTGAGGCGGGGGTGATTGCGTTGGGGGCGGGGGAACTGGGAAGAGGAATTGGAGAATTGAAGGGGAACTGAAGAACTGAAGAACTGAAGAACTGAAGAAAGACGGGATCAGTCACCGGTTCCTTGTTTTCTCAGCTCTCCAAATTCCTCAATTCTTCAGTTCTTCAATCCCCCAGCTCCTCAGTTCCTCAGTTCTTCAGTTCCTCTTCCCAGTTCCCCTAATTCCTCTCCCTCGCCTCATGCATTAGCAGCGCCGCTTCGGTGCGGTTGCGCACGTTGAGCTTGGCGAGCACCCTGGTCATGTGATGCTTGACCGTCTTTTCCTGCAATGACAGCCTGGCGGCCACTTCCTTGTTGCTCAGCCCCTCCGCGACCAACTTCAGGATCTCGGCCTCGCGGCCGGTGAGCTGGGCGAGCGGATCCGGCTTGCTGCCGGTGGGCTGCAGAAGGTCAGAAAGCAGCCTGGCCGAGAGGCTCGGCGAAACATAGCTCTGGCCGTTGGCGACATCGCGCAGGATCTCGGCCAGCGCCTTGGAGCCGACACCTTTCAGCACATAGCCGCGCGCGCCGGCCTTCAGCGCCTGGGCGACATCGGCATTGGTCTCCGACACCGTCAGCATGACGATCTTCTGCTCGGGCGTTGCTGAAAGGATGCTGGCGAGCGCGCTGAGGCCGCCGCCCGGCATGCTGATGTCGAGCAGAAGGATATCGGGCGTGCTGGTGCGCACCAGCCTTTCGGCGTCCTCGGCGCTGGCGCCTTCGCCCACGAGCTCGAAGCCGCCTATTTCGCCGAGGCTGCGCGCCACGCCCTCGCGAAACAGTGGGTGGTCGTCGACTATTGCGATGCGGATGGATGTGCTCACGGTTGCTCCTCGACAGACAAGGTGATCACCAGTCTTGTTCCTCCGGGGCCTGTCAGTGTCTCGAACTGACCGCCTATGCTTTCGATACGTTCTCTCAGGCCCGCAAGCCCAAGTCCCTCGCTTCGGGCCGGGTCGAAGCCGGGACCGGTGTCCACGACCTCGACGAGAAGCTTACCGCCTTTCGTCGTGGCCCTGACCTGCTGGCCCTTGCCCTTGCCGTGCCGGAAGGCGTTGTTCAGGCCTTCCTGCACGAAGCGATAGATGCTGATCTTTTCCGAGGTGCCGAGTTCCGGCAAGCGCTCTGGCAGGGTTAGTAACACATTGGTGCTGGTGCGGCGCTCATGCTCGGCCACCGCCAGCCGCAGGATGTCGGCGATGGCCTGGGTTTCGATCTGCGGCAGCACCAGCCCGTTGCAGATGCCGCGTATCTCGCGCATCGCTTCGCCGAGCGTCTTGTGGATACCGGCGATCTCGGCTTCGCGCAGCGTGCTCGACGTGGCCGGATCGACCAGCGCCGGGCTGTCCATCCTGAGCGCGGCGAGCGCCACGAGTTGCGCCGGCCCGTCATGGAGGTCGGCGCCGATTCGCCTCAGATAGCGCTCATTGATGGCGGTGGCGCGGCGCGAGGCGCGCTGAACGCGCTGCCGCAGCGACGAGTTCTGCGCCAGCGCCGCCTGCAATTCGGAAACCTTGGCCTCGAGCGTTGCCTGCTGCGTGACGATGGTGCGGCTGCCGCGAAAAACGATGCCCGAGAGCAGGGCAAGCGCGGCCGCCGTGGCGCCCGCCACCACCAGCCAGCTCCACAACAGGGCCGAGCGCAGCGATTCCTCGAAATCGCCGGACAATTCGTAGAATTCAGACACGGCCACGACCTCGCCCGACCAGGGTTCGCGCACCGGGTTGTAGATCTCGAGTAGCGGCACCCCCATCGACCGTTCCTTCTCGTCTTCCTCGTCTTCGAGCCTGTTGTTGTTGTATTTGACCATGACGTTGCCGGCGAAGGCGGCGATGAGATTGGCGTTGGGCTTGATCTGCCTGCCGATGAGGCCAGCGTCCTTCGAATAGAGGATCGTGCCGTCGCGCCGCCATAGCTTGAACGAGACCAGCCTTTTCCCAAGCGCCCCCTGGCCGAGCGTTTCGTCCAGCGCCCGTTTGACGGTGTCGTCCAGCTCCTGGCTCTTGCGCATGTCGGGCAGCAGCGGCGCGATCACGCTGTCGACATAGAGCGCGGTGGTGGCGGCGGAATTGTGCAGGACGCCGTCACGGATCTGCGATGTCACCCACAGCCCGACCACGAGCATCACCGCCAGAAGGCCGATGCCGCCCGCGATCACGAACTGCAAGGCAAGCGAGAGCCCGCTCCAGATCCGTGCAAGTCGTTTCAGATACCTCCCAAACATCGGCACCGTTCACCCACCCGTTCGCGACAGTATAGGCGAGGGGACGCAATTGCGACACCGACCTTGGTCTGTGCCGACGAGGAAGGTTAATGGCGGGCCGTTGCCGGCGCGCCGGCGGAGCTGCTCCGATTCGCAAGCGGCAAGGTCGCTCATACCCCGAATGGCAAATGCCCGCGCCACTCCTGTTGACGGGGAAGACGCGGGCCGGCTGCCACCTGAATTTCTTGCAGCGTCGACACAACCACCAATCCGGCCCCAGGTCCAGACCAAAAGACATATGCCCCGCAGAATATAGCGCCGCGGCGCGGCCGTCTCGGTCTGGCGCGGTCCTGTCATCGGGCGTTGTGGATATGAATATATAGCGATGTCTGTCGAACGCCCGAGCCCCGCGGCCGGGCCGCTCTGTCCTAGCGTAAGACGCGGGAATTCGCGACGGCATTTGCCCCCAAAAGAAGTCAGTCCAGGGCCTTGATCGGCCGGACATGCGCCGCCTATACGATGCACGTTACCTTGCTGTTCGTGGCAACGCAGTATGGACGCCGGCACAAAAAACCACAAAACCAATCAGCGGCTGTCGATCTTTGAGCTCGAGGCATTGCGCGAAGCTTTCAGGCGGTCTGTTCGTGAGAACGACGTCACCGAAGCCGAATGGGCACGGCACGCCGAGCATTTCGTCAAGAGAACGCTCCAAAAAGGCAGCCGGCTTACGCGGGCTTGAGCGCTCAGGCGTCCGAAAGCCGGATGATTCCAGGCAGGAACGTTTCGGCCCTCGCCGCTCGGACCTTTGCGCCGGCGCATAGGACCTCAGCGACAATTGCGGGCGCAGGTGGAAACGGACACTGTGTCCGTGCGCCGGCTTCCCCCCAAGGAAACCCAATGGTCGGCGCTTTAGCCCGGCTTGCCTGTAAGAGAGCCGTACTCTTTTACCACCAAGGCAAGCCGGGCTACCCCACTCCCTGAATGCTCCAACGCTGGTCCGTCGTCGAAACCTATGGCCGTGGCCATCGCAATGCGGCGGAACGAAAGCAGGTCGGGCGCGTTCTAGGCCGCGATGCCGAGGAGTCCTCACCATCACAAGACCGAAAGGCCGGTTCAAGCCTCAACAGACGAGGCGGAGCGCTTGGCGCGTGCGGAAAAGAACGCCCGGCTGAAGAGGCTTCGCACCCACGCTTCCTGGCTGGTGCTCGATCCGCAGGCGCGTTTCCAGGAGGAGATCGATTGTTCGGCCCTGTTCGGCGACCTGTCGATCCGAAAGGTCGGTCGCGACGGTTAAAGCATGTCTCGCGAAAGTGGGAACCGGTTTCGGGACAAAGACATGCGTAAAATCAAAGACCTAACAGGCTGCGGAAAAACTCTTTCGTCTGGGGCCAGTCCGTGTTTCGATTCCGCCGGAGAGATTGGAGGATGAGATGCGCGGTGGAGATGATGGGACGGAAGGGCTTTTTTCCTATGTGAGCTGCGAGGCTCGGGTTCCATCGGATCATCCGCTTCGAGCCATCCGGGCA
>NZ_SADP02000168.1:0-464 GCF_004010375.2 Mesorhizobium sp. M2E.F.Ca.ET.209.01.1.1
GGTCAACCTGCTGAAGTTCTCGGACAAGAAGGCTGCCCACCTGATCAAGAAGGTGGTGGAGTCGGCAATTGCCAACGCCGAGAACAACCAGGGCGCCGACGTCGACGAGCTGAAGGTTCAGACCATCATGGTTGATGAAGGTCCGACCCTGAAGCGTTTCATGGCGCGGGCGAAAGGCCGCGGTACCCGCATCCTCAAGCGCACCAGCCACATTACTGTGGTTGTGGGCGCCGCCAAGTAAGCGGATAAGGAAAAGACCATGGGTCATAAAGTTCATCCGATTGGTATCCGCCTCGGCATTTCCAAGGACTGGAACTCCAAGTGGTACGCCAACAAGGCCGAGTTCGCCGGTTACCTGGCAGCCGACCTGAAAGTGCGCGAAATGCTGCGCAAGAAGCTGGCCCAGGCCGGCATCAGCAAGATCCTGATCGAGCGTCCGGCCAAGACCGCTCGCGTGACGATCC
>NZ_SADP02000169.1:0-463 GCF_004010375.2 Mesorhizobium sp. M2E.F.Ca.ET.209.01.1.1
CACGAGCAACAGGATGTCGATGTCGTGCTCGGGGTAGAAATCCTTGGCCGTCGTCTCGAAGGTGGTCGGGCCGACCTTGCGGACATTGTCGCCACAGAACGACACCAGATTGTCGGCGCTGCCCTTGTCGATGGTCAGCTTGAAGTTGCCTATGGTCCCGGTCGCCCAGTTGCCGCCAGTGGTCAGGATATAGGCGATGCGGTTCTCGTAATATTTCGGATAGCCGTCCGGATTGGCCTTTGCCGCCTTGCGCACCGCGTTGTCGAATGTCTGATCCATGCAGTAGCGGGTCTTGTAGGTATCGTATTGCGGGCTCTGGAACTGACCTTCTGAGAAGAAGCTGACCGAGGAGGTGCCGCCGACGCTCGGCTTGTAACGATGCGAGACGTGGACGTCCTTGTTGGCCGGGAAGGTCGAGCGCCACCAATATGTCGAGCGCAATTGCCAGAACGGCGTGTAGGCG
>NZ_SADP02000170.1:0-463 GCF_004010375.2 Mesorhizobium sp. M2E.F.Ca.ET.209.01.1.1
GGCTTCGCGGTTCATATCGTGAATACAAATAATCACGGACAGAATCGGGCGGCGCTTTCGCGAAAAAATTCTCATATCTTGCGCAGATACCCATTGGGATTGTAAGTCATATTTCGTCCGAACATGTCACAATAGGTGACGTCTATTTCAAAAGATCGAGATCCTCTGGCAAGAAACTCTGCAATTGCCCTGTTTGGTCCGCCCTGATAACGGGCCGACCATCCAAGATCATCGAGCACACCGTCTTCCATCACGAGATACTCGCCGGCTTGAAGATGCTCCTCGAAAAATTTCAGAACCGAGGTGCATACGGCATAGCTATGCGCCGAATCCTCAATGACCAGCCAGGGCCGCGGCAGATCAAAAAGCTTGTGCCGACGGAATGAAACCTCCAGGTCGCTTGCGTCACCTTGAAGGAACCGGATCCCTTTCGAAGTGGGCAAGGCGGGCGCATTCAGGTCGA
>NZ_SADP02000171.1:0-463 GCF_004010375.2 Mesorhizobium sp. M2E.F.Ca.ET.209.01.1.1
GTTCCAGAACTTCAATCTGTGGCCGCACATGACGGTGGTGGAGAACATCATCGAAGCGCCCCGGCATGTGCTGAAGGAGCCTCCAGAGAAGGCCCTCGAACACGCGCATGCCCTGCTCAAGAAGGTCGGGCTCGCCGACAAGATCGACGCCTACCCCTCACGGCTTTCGGGCGGCCAGAAGCAGCGTGTGGCGATTGCCCGTGCTCTGGCCATGCAGCCCAAGGTGATGCTGTTCGATGAAGCCACTTCGGCGCTCGACCCGGAACTTGTCGACGAGGTCAACGCGGTGATGAAACAGCTTGCCGCCGAACACATGACCATGCTCATCGTAACGCATGAGATGCGCTTTGCCGGCGAGGTCGCCGACCGGGTGCTGTTCATGGATGGCGGCGTGGTTGTCGAGGAAGGCCCGCCAGCCGAGATCTTTCGCGCGCCGCGAAAGGAACGCACGCGCGGTTTCCTC
>NZ_SADP02000172.1:0-463 GCF_004010375.2 Mesorhizobium sp. M2E.F.Ca.ET.209.01.1.1
CAGGCATTCTCAGCTCGCTGCGGAGTGTCGGCTACGGGTCATGGGCGTGAATTCGGCCGAGCGCGAACGAGCGTCCGCTCAGGGGCGAACTCGGTTATTCATGGTGATTGGGTTTTGACCCTAAACGTCAGCCGGAGGCTGCCGGCGTCTTCAGCCGAACGTCGCGGGAGGCTCGGTGCGGACCTCAACCCACTGACAGCGCCGGCTGTCGTGATAGAACGACAGGAACGGTGGCGGGAACGATGGATCGGCGAAGGCACCCACCGGAATGGCGAGCAGACCGGGCTGGACATCGATCCGACAATGGACGGTGGTGACGCAATCCCGGCAGAAGCTGTAGATGACGCGGCTGCCCTCGTCGCCAATGCGCGTGAACTCCGCCGCGCGTCCCTGGATGGACACGTCGTTCTCCGCAAACCGGGCGTTGAAGCTGAACGCGCTGCCCGTGCGCCGTTTGCAGGCC
>NZ_SADP02000173.1:0-462 GCF_004010375.2 Mesorhizobium sp. M2E.F.Ca.ET.209.01.1.1
AGCCTCACCATCAGCGTCAACCTGCTGATCGACAACCTGCCGCAGAAGATCAGGGACCGTGACGCATGACCAATCTCGTCGAGGTCAGGAACCTAAGGATCAAGGCGACGACGGACGCCGGACGTGTCGTCGAAATCATCAAGGGCGTCAGCCTCGATATCGCCGATGGCGAGATCATCGCGCTGATCGGCGAGAGCGGCTCCGGCAAGACGACAGTGGCGCTCTCGCTCATGGGCCACGCGCGGCCCGGATGCCAGATCACGGGCGGCGAAATCAACGTCAACGGCAAGAACATGGCGGCGCTCTCCGAGAAGGAAAGGGCAAAGCTGCGCGGGACCGACATCGCCTATGTGCCGCAAAGTGCGGCCGCATCGTTCAATCCCGCGTCCACCATCATGGAGCAGGTGATCGAGGTCACGCGCATCCACAGGCTGATGCCGCCCGAGCAGGCCCGTTTGCGGG
>NZ_SADP02000174.1:0-461 GCF_004010375.2 Mesorhizobium sp. M2E.F.Ca.ET.209.01.1.1
CTGTTCCGCCGCTATCCGCATCTGGCCGGAGTGCCGGCGCCACAACAGATAGGCGGCCAAAGCGATGAGAGGTACGAGAACGCCAAGCACCAAAAGCCGCATCTCGCGCTGCGCCGCGGCGATCGGCGCTTCCGCGGGAACCAGATAGTCGAGGCGCCAGGGTGTCGAGGGCACAGCCGTCGAAAGCCGCAGATACTCCGCGTCGCTGCCGCCTGGCGTGATGGCATGGACAAGCGCGACATCGGCGGAAAGCGCTTCCGGCTTGGTGATCGGTAAGGGCACCAGTGGCGCGTCGCCGAATTGCTGGCTGGCGCGGATCTCGGCAAGCACCGGCCGGCTGAGCGGCTCCGTCGTCAGGAAACGCCAGGAGGGCACACTGGTGATCAGCACCACGCCATGCGCGTCGCTGACATAGGCCGGGCGGTTCGCCTCATGCCAGTCCGCCTCAGATCGGAAGAGCA
>NZ_SADP02000175.1:0-460 GCF_004010375.2 Mesorhizobium sp. M2E.F.Ca.ET.209.01.1.1
GGAAGCGGCTGCGCTGTTGAGCCGCGCTTGCCCGCTAGACGCCGGCACGCTCGAAATCTCGCAATCCAAGCTGACCTTCTTCCTCAATGAAGCAGCCGGCATTCTGGACGACCTCATCGTGACCAGGCTCGGAGAAGAGCGTTTCATGGTCGTCGCCAATGCCGGCAACGCCATCGCCGATGAAAAGCATCTGCGCGCGCTGGCGGCTGATTTCGATGTGCAGGTCGAGCCGCTCGACCGTGTCTTCCTGGCCATCCAGGGCCCTGAAGCATGGGCCGCCCTTTCCCGCGCAGGCATCGAGACCGGCTCGCTGCTGTTCATGCACGGCATCGAGCCGCGCCAGAAGTGGTTCATGAGCCGTTCCGGCTATACGGGCGAGGACGGTTTCGAGATCGGCCTTCCGGAGGCTGATGCCCGCGATCTCGTCGCCAAACTGCTGGAAGACGAGCGCGTGCAGTGG
>NZ_SADP02000176.1:0-458 GCF_004010375.2 Mesorhizobium sp. M2E.F.Ca.ET.209.01.1.1
CCGATCTGAAGTACCGGCTGCCGACCACCGGCTACGCATTGCGCTTCGATGCTCTCGATTTCGCCGCCTATGACGTCTTCGTACTGAAGCGGCCGAATGCCGAGGCGAGCTACAGTCCGGTGCGGTTGCAGGAAGCGGAAGCGCGGCTCAGGACCTTGAGTGGCGAAGACATCGATAGGATCGAGCGCAACCTGATCGCCGGCCTGCCAGCCACCGAGCGCACCTATAATCGCGAGACGATGCGCGATGCGCTCGCGGACTATGCCGCGATCGGCCCGGCCGAGCTGCGCGCCAACCTCGCCTGGTTCCTGAAGGAGATCGTCCCGGCAGCCGAGGAAGTCGGCTCGCGCATGTGCATCCATCCCGACGATCCGCCCTTCTCGCTGTACGGTTTGCCGCGTGTGGTTTCCACCCCGCACGACGCGCGTGTCCGACTGGAGACCTGCGAGAGACCTGAC
>NZ_SADP02000177.1:0-456 GCF_004010375.2 Mesorhizobium sp. M2E.F.Ca.ET.209.01.1.1
CTGTCGCCTGTCTTGTTTCTGGATGTCGCTGATGCCGGCGGCAGCACCTTCCTGGATCAATCTCGCGCCAATCATCGCCGTCAGCGGGCTGATGCTCCAGCAATTGATGCGCAAGGCCGCCGCGACCTGGCCGGCGATCGGGCGCGGGGCAATGACGAAGCCGAGGCGAAGGCCGGGCGCCAGGCATTTCGACAGTGCACCGAGATGGATCGTCAGCTCCGGTTCGAGGCTGGCGAAGGAGGGCGGCGGGTCATCGGCCAGCGGCCGGTAGACGTCGTCCTCGATGATCAGCACATTGTGGCGTCGCGCTACCGCCGCCAATTCATGCCGGCGCTCCGCGCTCAGTGTGATCGTCGTCGGATTGTGCAGTGTCGGCACCAGGAAAACCGCACGCGGGCGCAGCTGCGCGCAAGCTGCCTCGAAGGCGTCCGGACGCATGCCGCCGCGGTCCATGGC
>NZ_SADP02000017.1:0-123496 GCF_004010375.2 Mesorhizobium sp. M2E.F.Ca.ET.209.01.1.1
GACCCAGCACTCGCGTAGCTTTCATTCCCACACAAATAGCTGTCGACAACCGAGCGCTTGAAACGCGGACTGTGCTTGGACATGCAAAACCCCCGAAGGTTGTGTCCAACTTTCGGGGGTCAGTTCAGTCTGCCGGGCCTTTCTCTTTTTGATGCCTTCAATCAGGCTCAGTGATCCATGGCCTTGACGATTTCCTCGGTCATCTTCTTGGCGTCGCCGAGCAGCATCATGGTGCCGTCCTTGTAGAACAGCGTGTTGTCGATGCCGGCATAGCCGGAGCCGAGCGAGCGCTTGACGAAGAGGCAGGTGCGCGCCTTGTCGACGTCGAGGATCGGCATGCCGTAGATCGGCGAGGCCTTGTCGTCGCGCGCAGAGGGGTTGGTGACGTCGTTGGCGCCGATGACATAGGCGACATCGGCCTGTGCGAATTCGGAGTTAATGTCCTCCAGTTCGAACACCTCGTCGTAAGGGACGTTCGCCTCCGCCAAAAGGACGTTCATGTGGCCGGGCATGCGGCCGGCGACCGGATGGATGGCGTATTTCACCTCGACGCCGTTGGCCTTGAGCTTGTCGGCCATCTCGCGCAGCGCATGCTGCGCCTGGGCGACGGCCATGCCGTAGCCCGGCACGATGATGACCTTCTGCGCGTTCATCATCAGATAGGCCGCGTCGTCGGCCGAGCCCTGCTTGACGGTGCGCTCGATGCCGTCGTCGCTTGCTGCGGCCGTCTCGCCGCCGAAGCCGCCGAGGATGACCGAGATGAAGCTCCGGTTCATGCCCTTGCACATGATATAGGACAGGATGGCGCCGGACGAGCCGACCAGCGCGCCGGTGATGATCAACGCAAGGTTGCCGAGGGTGAAGCCAAGCGCTGCCGCCGCCCAACCCGAATAGGAGTTCAGCATCGACACCACGACCGGCATGTCGGCGCCGCCGATCGGAATGATCAGGAGCACGCCGAGTACCAGCGAGGCGGCGACGATCAACCAGAAGACGAGCTTCGATTCGGTGCCGACCAGAAGCACGATCAGCACCACCAGGGCGACGCCGAGCGCGATGTTGATCAAGTGGCGGCCGCCGATCATGATCGGCTTGCCGGACATGCGGCCGTCGAGCTTGAGGAAGGCGATGACCGAGCCGGTGAAGGTGATGGCGCCGATGGCCACGCCGAGGCTCATCTCGACCAGCGCCTGGGCGTGGATGTCGCCGGCCGTGCCGATGCCGAAGCTTTCCGGCGCGTAGATGGCGGCGGCGGCCACCATGACAGCGGCGAAGCCGACGAGTGAGTGGAAGGCGGCGACCAGCTGCGGCATCGAGGTCATGGCGATTCGGCGCGCGGTGACGGCGCCGATGCCGCCGCCGATGGCGAGGCCGAGCACGATCAGGCCGAAGCGGCCGGCCGATGGGGTTGCCAGCGCCAGCGTGGTGGCGATGGCGATGCCCATGCCGATCATGCCGTAGAGATTGCCCTGGCGGCTGGTGGTCGGATGCGAGAGCCCGCGCAGCGCCAGGATGAACAGGATGCCGGAGACGAGATAGAGGAAGGAAGCGAGATTGACGGTCACGTCACTTTTCCTTCTTCTTGTACATGGCGAGCATGCGCTGGGTCACCAGGAAGCCGCCGAAGATGTTGACCGAGACCAGCACCAGGGCGACGAAACCGAAGCCCGCGGCGAGGCCGGAAGCGGCAATGCCGACGGCAAGCAGCGCGCCGACGACGATGACCGAGGAGATGGCGTTGGTGACGGCCATCAGCGGCGTGTGCAGCGCCGGCGTCACCGACCACACGACATAATAGCCGACGAAGATCGCCAGCACGAAGATGGCGAAGCGGAAGACGAAGGGATCGATGGCGCCGCCCGAGAGCGCATGCGCGGCGTTGCCGGCAGCCTCGGCGCCGGCAGGCGCGTTGGCGAGATCCTGCACCGCCAGCCGCACGGCGGCGGTCGCCTGGTCGAGCTGGTCCAGGGCTTTCTGCAGCTGTTCCATCACGCGGTCCCTTTAGTCTTAGAGGTGGGCGACTTGGCTGCGGCGGCCCTCTTCTTCGGCGCCGGCTTCGGGTCGGCGGCTTCGGCAACCATGGTCGTCGCCGGAATGGCTGCCGGCTCGGTGCGCGGCTCCTCCGCCGCCTTGGCGAAGTTCGGATGCACGACCTTGCCGCCGTCGGTCAGCATCGTCGCCTTGACCAGCTCGTCGTCGCGCTTGATGGCGAGCTGCTTCGTCGCCTTGTCGACCATCGTCTCGAGGAAGGCGTAGAGGTTCTTGGCGTAGAGCAGCGAGGCGGATGCGGCGACACGACCAGGCACGTTGAGATGGCCGACGATCTTGACGCCGTTTTCGGTCGTCACGACCTTGCCCGGCACCGCGCCCTCGACATTGCCGCCGCGCTCGACCGCGAGGTCGACGATCACCGAACCCGGCCTCATCGAGGCGACCATGGCGGCTGAGACCAGCTTCGGCGCCGGACGTCCCGGGATCAGCGCCGTGGTGATGACGATGTCCTGCTTGGCGATGTGCTCCGCGGTCAGCGCCGCCTGCTTGGCCTGGTATTCCTTCGACATTTCCTTGGCGTAGCCGCCGGCCGTCTCTGCCGCCTTGAACTCCTCGTCCTCGACCGCCAGGAACTTGGCGCCGAGCGACTGCACCTGCTCTTTCACCGCCGGGCGCACGTCGGTGGCGGTGACGACGGCGCCAAGGCGGCGCGCGGTGGCGATCGCCTGCAGGCCGGCGACGCCGACGCCCATGATGAAGGCCTTGGCCGCAGGCACGGTGCCCGCCGCCGTCATCATCATCGGCAGCGCGCGGTCATATTCGGCAGCGGCGTCGATCACCGCCTGGTAGCCGGCGAGGTTGGCCTGCGAGGACAAAACGTCCATGACCTGCGCACGGGTGATGCGCGGCATGAACTCCATGGAGAAAGCGGTGATGCCGGCCTTGGCCATGGCGGCCACCGCGGCATCGTTGCCATAGGGGTCCATGATGGCGATGACGGCGGCGCCGGACTTGTAGCCCTTCAACTCGGCATCGGTCGGCCGGCGCACTTTCAGCACGACGTCGGCCTTCGACGCGTCGGCAGTCTTGCCGATCGCGGCACCCACCGCGGCAAAATCCTGGTCGGGGATGCGGGAGCCGAGGCCGGCGCCCTTCTCGACGATCACGTCGAAGCCGAGACCAGCCAGACGTTTGACCGTTTCCGGCGAGGCCGCGACGCGCGGCTCGCTCGGGTCAAGCTCACGAGGGATGAACACTATTTGTCCCACCGGGCGATCCTTTCGGCTGGAACCTTGATTACGCAAGGCGTCGGCCGGACGTCCGGCGACGTCGAGGCGATGGGCTTGGGAAGTCTACCGCAGAATGAGCGTGCCGATGGCCGTGATCAGGATGAACACGATGAGGCCCGAGAAGAAGCCGCCGACGAAGAAGCCGAAGGCCATGGCGATGAGGATGGCGGCGCAGACCAGCGAGCCGTATTTGGCAAGGCCGAGGAAGGCCTTGTAGGTGCGGTCGTGCTCGGCATAGTCCATCTGCGCGCCTAGCTCGACAGGACCGGCGGGCGTGTGATCAGCCATGAAAGTACCCCTTCGAAAAAGCCTTTGAGGCACATAGCGAAAAGCCGAACCAAGAGCAATGGCGCTATTGCCGCACAGCCCGCGACAACAGCCTCAAATGAAAGTTGAAACCGGTTTCGCTGCGGACAGCGGCCGGCGCCCGGCGAGCCTGTCGGCCGTTCTCAATATGCTTTGACTATTTCGCGTTTTCCCGCGCGACGGGAGGAGATTATCGTTGCCTGCCCGCAGGACCCGACGAGGAACCGCCATGATTTTGCCGACGCAGAGATTTGACTGGAACGGCACCATGATCGCCTGGGGCTCGGTCGGCTCCGGCCCCGCCATCGTGCTCGTCCATGGAACGCCTTTTTCCTCGCATGTCTGGCACCGCGTTGTCCCTGAACTGGCGCGTGACCATACGCTCTACTTTTACGATCTGCCGGGATATGGCCAGTCCGAGAAACGGGAAGGCCAGGACGTCTCGCTGGCCATCCAGAACAGAGCCCTGGCGGCGATGCTGGGGTTCTGGAAGCTGGACCGGCCGAATGTCATCGCCCACGATTTCGGCGGCGCCACAGCCCTGCGCGCGCATCTGATCGACGGCTGCAACTATGAAAGGCTGTTGTTGATCGATCCCGTGGCGGTTCGGCCCTGGGGCTCACCCTTTGTCCAGCATGTCGGGCGTCATGAATCCGCTTTCGCCGGCGTACCGGATTACATTCAGACGGCGATCCTAAAGGCCTATATTGCCGGCGCGGCCGCCAAGCCTTTGTCGGACGCCGACCTGCAGCCCTATATCACGCCATGGACCGGCCCGGTCGGCCAGCCCGCCTTCTATCGGCAGATCGCGCAAATGGACCAGCGTTTCACCGACGAAGTCGAACCGCTCTATCGTGCGTTCCGCTGCCCGGTGGCCTTGCTGTGGGGAGAAGAAGACCGCTGGATCCCGCCGCAGAGCGGCACGAAGCTAGCGACCATGCTGCCGGATTGCAGCTTGACGCTCATTCCAGGCTCCGGGCACCTCATGCAGGAAGACGCACCCGAAGCCATTGTCGCCGCAGCCCTGCGCTTCTTCGCCGGCTGAGCGGTTCATTCAGCTGGCGAGATGCGGGAACAGGCCAAGCAGGCCGACGACGATCAGATAGAGCGCGACGATGTAGTTGAGGAGCCGCGGCATCACCAGGATCAGCACGCCGGCGATCAGCGAAATCAGCGGCGTCAGCGCGAGCGAGTGGATGGTCATCTGGGGATCCTTTCCTTCGACGGGCGCGAACGCCCGTCAGACAAGGCTGCGGAGATAGCGAGGTTCACCGTTTCACGGAAACGATGAACCTCGGTGTTTGACAGAATTTCCGGACGGACAACCGCTCAGACCTTTCCTGGAACTGCTCGAATAACGGCGCAGCCGGCGAAAGGTTCACAACCTGCGTTCAGGCAGCCGCGCGAAAGAACTTCGCCGTCGGCACGATCGACAGAGGCGTCAGCCGGTTGATGGCCGGATTACCGAACATGAGCCGCTGTTCCATCGGCGTCGATCTGAAGAACGGCAACCGGTCGAGTATCCGGTGAAAATTCGCTTCATTGCCGGAAATTTCGAACAATGCGAGCGGAGGAATAACGCCCGGAAACGCCTTGCCCTCGGTCATCTGCTTTGCGCTGAAGAAGCGGGCATAAAAAGCGGAATGCTCCAGCTTGATCGGGATGAACATCGCGGTCTGGCGGAAATAGCAGTAAGCCACCATGCAAATCCTGAGGGTCAGGAAAGGCAGGACTCCCGGCGCCGGGGCGAGGTCCGGGTCGGTTGCGAACCGGGTTCCGTCGATGAAAGTCTCTCCGCGGGCAAGCCGCTCGGCCAATATTTCCGGATAGGCGTCGACGGAGGGCGAGTAGGGATGCTCGCGGGTGATGTAGTGCAGCCGCAATGTGCTTACCAGGTGGCCGTCGAAATAGACGCCGAACCTGTAGGAATTCGGCAGATTGTCCCAGCGGTCCTCGAACATCCCGCCGGCGATCGGACCACACATACCTGAGCGCCGATAGGAGTTGTAGCGGAGCCGATAGATCGCCTCCAGATCTTCGCCCCCGGTGATGAGACGATACTCGACATGGTCCAGTAATTGCATCATCGATTGGTTAAGCGCGGAGTCCATCCTCGCGCCGGCGCCAGCCGAAGCACTCTTCCTCGCAGCATCCATTGTCATTCCTCGAATTCCGCCTGCAACTAAGGCTATTCGAGTTGAAATGGGACACAAGCTGAAAATTCGATATTGCTGATTTACCGCTTGTTAACCTTAACGGCCGGGCCGATTTTCGCAGATTCTCTAAGCAAAAAAGCAAACTCGACGCCGACGGGCCGTCCAAGACCACCTGCCGGCGATCCGCTGGACCATCCTAAGTTCAAGGTCTGAAGACGCCGAGGCGCAGCAAGCTTAGGCTTGCGTGAAGGCGGCGGTGATCCGCGAAATCGCAGCCCGAACGACACCACTCCGAACCGAGAGCAGTGTTGGAGTTTGCCCGAAATCGGTTCAGCTGGCTGTCCTTTTGCCGGCGATATGCAACTCGGCCGCAAATGGCCAAGTGACGCTCGACATCGTCTCGATGCCCGACGCGCTGAGCGCGGCGCCGAAGAGAAAACCCTGCACGAAGTCCGGTTTGACCAGATGGATCAGCGTCTTCAGCTGCTCGAAGGTCTCGACCCCTTCGATGGTTACGGAAAGGCCCAGTGTCCGGGACAGGCCAACAATGCCCTTGAGAAGATCGAGCGACTGCCGGTTCTGGTTTAGATCGACCAGGAACGAGCGGTCGATCTTGATCTTGTCGAGCGGCAACTTGTGCAGATAGCTCAGGCTGGAATAGCCGGTCCCGAAATCGTCAAGCGCAATGCGCACGCCAAGCGCCTTCAAGTCCTCGATCGACTCACGCGTCAGCGACTTGTCGTCGAGCAATGCGGTCTCGGTGACCTCGATCTCGAGCCGGTGCGCCGCCAGGCCCGACTTGGCCAAGGCTTCCCTGACCTTCTGGACGATATCGCGGCTGCGGAAATCCTTGGCCGACAAGTTCACCGACACACTGGTCTGGGCCGGCCATTTGGCGCATTCGGCGCATGCGGCCTCCAGCACGAAGGTGCTGATGTCGGAAACGATGCCCATCTCTTCCGCCAAGGGGATGAAGACGCTGGGCGAGATTGGGCCGAGGTCGGGATGGTCCCAGCGGCAGAGCGCCTCGCAACTGGCGATGCGCATGGTGCTGACGGAGACGATCGGCTGATAGACAACGCGCAAATCCTTGGCCTGCACGGCATTGCGCAAATCCGCCTTCATCAGCTGGCGATTGCGGAAAGCGGCGTCCATGGCCGCCTCGAACAGACGCCAGCTGTTCTTGCCAAGTTCCTTGGCCTTGTAGAGGGCAAGGTCGGCCTTGACGATCATTGCATCAACCTCGGTGTCCTTGACCTTGGACAGCACCGCGCCGCCGCTGGCCTGGATGCGCAAGCCGTGGCCGGCGACGTCCACCTCGCCCTGCAGGTCCGCGAATATCTGATCGAGGAGGGTGCTGAGGTGGCTCTCATCCTCGACACGGTCGAAGAAGACCATGAACTCATCGCCGCCGAAGCGGCTGACCGTGATGCCCGGCCCGGCAATCGCTGCAAGACGCTCGGCCACGGCGTAAATCAACCCGTCGCCGACAGGATGACCGAGCGTGTCGTTGACGCTCTTGAAGTCGTCGAGATCGAGCACCGCCAGACCGCAGAGCCGCTCCTGCTCGCCGGAGGCCATGGCCTCACGGACAAGTTCGTGGAAGTAGGCGCGGTTCGGCAAACCGGTCAGATTGTCGTAGCGCGCCATGAAGCGTATCTTTTCCTCCGCCTCGACGCGCGCCGTCACGTCCTCGAAGGTGACGACGCCCAGTTCCTGGCTCCCTTCACGAGCGGAGAATTCGTAGTGCTGGCCGTTTGCGAGCGAGACCAGTACCTTGCGGTCGCGGCCTTCGCGCAGGGCGCGCGTCAGTTGCGCCTCGATGTAGCGGCAGTCTTTCGGGGCCAGCATGCCGCCGGCGACGCCGCGCATCAGGAGGCCGTGGATCGACCGCCCCAGCAGCGCGCCCGGCGATTTCAATGACATCAAATGTGCTGCCTCGGCGTTGGCGACGACCACCTTTCCGTTCGAGTCGAGCATGACAAGACCGTGCGACATCGTATTCAGCGCCCGGTCGAACCTTTGCGCCAATTCCTTCGCCTGCCGGTGACCGATGACCGCCGAGAACAGAACGTTGCGGACATGATCGGCGCTGCTGATGGTGACGATTGTCGTCGGGACGATCATCAGCCCGAGGACGAAGTCGGGGACGTCCATGCGCAGGACGAGCGCAAGTGCTGGCGGCCCAATGAGGGTAACGGAAAAAATCTGCACCATGCGCCTGGAACCGTAGCTCCGGCCGACAACCGTGAGCAGGGTGGTCAATGCCAACGACACGGACGACAGTTCGGCGAAGGAATCGGGACGCAGGTAGATCGACACGAAACACAATGACCCCAATGCGAGGCCCTGCGCACTGCCTTTGATAATGTAACCTCGTTCCCACGCCTCTGCCTTTTCGACAGTGGGTAAAGTGCCGCCGCTCTTTTGGAAGCTGCGGATGCTGAAGTAGCGCCAGAGGTTGATCGACAACAGAAGGAAGGCGAAGCCAAGATACAGCGTATCCTGCGTCCGCAGGTAGATCATCAATCCGAGGATCCAGTAGCATACGCCGCCGACCACCAGCATGTAGGCGTTGTCGGACAACGCCCGCACAAACTGGATATAAACATCCGCCGGGATGTCTTCGGTCTTTGCTCTGCCCATATCGTTGGCCCAACGCTAAGCCTTGTCATCCCACACCCGCCTTAAGAAAGGCTTAGAACCGCGCTTCATGCCGGTTGCAGAGCGTTGAGACCCGCGGGACAGATCAGGAAATTCAGGGGGTTCCAGGCGCTATCTACGCGCCGGCGCCATCACTCCGCCGCCCGAAGCGATGGCTCCGCGGGGGCTTGATTCAAACGCTCGATCAGCCGCGAGCGCTCGCCTGCCGCTTTCATGGCGCTGGCCTGCCGGACATGGCCGTAGCCGCGGATGAGAGCGGGCACTGAGGCAAGGGCCGTGGCGGCCTCGATCCGTCCCGGCGCCAGCGCGCCGACGATGAGGTCGAGATCGGCCTCATACTCTCTCAACGCTTGCCGCTCCATGCGCCGCTCGGCCGTGTAGCCGAAAAGGTCCAACGCGGTTCCGCGCAGGCCCTTCATCGCCGCCAGCAGCCGAAAGCCCTTCATCATCCACGGGCCGAAGCTCGATTTCCTTGGGCTACCGTCCTTGCCGCGCCGGCCGAGGATCGGCGGCGCGAGATGGAATTCGAGCTTCTCGTAGCTCTGGAACTGCTTGGCGAGGTCGGCGGCGAAAGTGCCGTCGGTGTAGAGTCGCGCCACCTCATACTCATCCTTGATCGCCATCAGCTTGAAGAGATTCCTGGCGACGGCCTCGGTCACCGCGGTCGAGCCGGGCACAGCCTTGGCTTCGGCGGCGCGCAAGGCCGCCACGCGGTCGGCGTAGCGCCTGGCATAGGCGGCGTTCTGGTAGGCGGTGAGGAAGGCGACGCGGCGGGCGATGACCTCATCCAGCGTCTCGGCCGGTTTCGACGCCGGCTTGCCGGTCTGGGCGACCAGGCCACGCACGAAATCGGGCTGGTGCGCGGCGCGGCGGCCCCAACGAAAGGCTGCGACGTTCATGGCGACCGCTTCGCCGTTCAATTCTATCGCCTTTTCAACGGCTTCGGCCGAAAGCGGCAAGCCGCCATGCTGGAAGGCGAAGCCAAGCATGAACATGTTGGCGCCGAGCGAATTGCCGAACAAAGCGGTCGCCGTGCGGGTGGCGTCGAAGAAATGCGCCTTGTCGTCGCCGGCAGCCGCCCGGATCGCCTTCTTCAGCCGCTCGACCGGCAGCGAGAAGTCGGCGGAGCGGGTGAATTCGCCGGGCATGATCTCGGCGGTGTTGGCGAGGAAGATCGTGTGGCCCTCGCGCACCGCGCCCAGCACCTTCTTGGCGCCGGAGACGACGAGGTCGCAACCGAGCACGAGGTCGGCCTTGCCGGCCGAGACGCGGATGGCGTGGATGTCCTCGGGTGTCGGGGCGATGCGGACATGGGTGAAGACCGAGCCGCCCTTCTGGGCAAGGCCCGCCATGTCGATCATGCCGCAGCCCTTGCCCTCGATATGGGCGGCCATGCCGAGCACTGCGCCGATGGTGACGACGCCGGTGCCGCCGACGCCGTCGATGATCGCCGCCCAGCCCTGGTTGCCCATGCGGAATTCAGCCGGCGCCGGCACGCCGTCCAGCGGATCGGCCCTGCCGGCAATGCCTTCGGCCTTCCTGATCTTGCCGCCATGCACGGTGACGAAAGACGGGCAGAAACCGTTGAGGCAGGAAAAATCCTTGTTGCAGCTCGACTGGTCGATCCGGCGCTTGCGTCCGAATTCGGTCTCGACCGGCTGGATCGAGACGCAGTTCGACTGCACGCCGCAATCGCCACAGCCTTCACAGACCAGCTCGTTGATGAAGACGCGCTTGTCCGGATCGGGGAAGGTGCCGCGCTTGCGGCGGCGGCGCTTTTCGGCGGCGCAGGTCTGATCGTAGAGCAGCACCGAAACGCCTTTCACCTCGCGCAATTCGCGCTGGACGAGATCGAGATCGTCGCGGTGGTGGATGGTTATGCCGGCCGGGAAATCGGCCTTGCCGGCATATTTGCCGGGCTCGTCGGTGACGACGGCGATGCGCTCGACGCCCTCGGCGCGCACTTGCCTGGCGATCATGTCGACGGTCAGGCCGCCCTCATGCGGCTGACCGCCGGTCATGGCGACGGCATCGTTGTAGAGGATCTTGTAGGTGATGTTGGCGTCGGAGGACAGGGCGAAGCGGATCGCCAGCACGCCGGAGTGGTTGTAGGTGCCGTCGCCGAGATTCTGGAAGATGTGGTCGCGCTTGGAGAACGGCGCCTGTCCGACCCATTGCGCGCCCTCGCCTCCCATGGCGGTGAAGCCGACGGTGTTCCTGTCCATCCACAGCGCCATGAAATGGCAGCCGATGCCGGCGGCTGCCAGCGAGCCCTCCGGCACCTTGGTCGAGGAATTATGCGGGCAGCCCGAGCAGAAGAAGGGCGTGCGCGAGCCGATATCGAGCGTGTCGGCGAGCATCGCCTGGAACTGGCGCAGCTTCGCCACCCGCGCGGCAATCTCTTCCGACGGGCCGATGGTGCGCAGGATCCGTTCGCCGAGCGCAATCGCGATCTCGTTCGGATCGAGTGCGCCCTTGGCCGGAAACAGCCAGTCGCCGCGTTCGTCCTTCTTGCCGACGATCACCGGCTGCGTGGCGGTGCCGTAGAGGTTCTCGCGCAGCTGCACCTCGATCAGCGAGCGCTTCTCCTCGACGACGACGATGGTGTCGAGGCCGCGCGCGAAATCGGCGATGTGCTGGAAATCCAACGGCCACGGGCAGCCGACCTTGAACAGGCGGATGCCGATGTGGTTCGCCGCCTGTTCGTCGATACCGATATCCTCCAGCGCCTGGCGGACGTCGAGATAGCTCTTGCCGATGGTGATGACGCCGAGCCTGGGATTGCGGCCGCCGGAATAGATGATGCGGTTCAGCCCGTTGGCGTGGATGAAGGCGGAAGCGGCGGCGCGCTTATGTTCATGCAGCCGCTCTTCCTGGCCGAGCATGTCGATCTCGTGGCGGATGTTCAGGCCGCCCGGCGGCATGTCGAATTCGGGAATGACGATGCCCAGACGCTCGATCGAGGCGTCGACCGAAGCCGTCGATTCGATGTTGTCCTTGACGCATTTGATCGCCGCCCAGGTGCCGGCGAAGCGCGACATGGCAAAGCCGTAAAGGCCGTAGTCGATGATCTCCTGCACGCCGGCCGGATTGAGGATCGGCACCATGGTGTCGACGAACAGGAACTCGGTGGCATGCGCGTTGGTCGAGGATTCGGCCATGTGGTCGTCGCCCATCAGGGCAAGCACGCCGCCATGTTTCGAGGAACCGGCAAGATTGGCGTGGCGGAAGACGTCGCCGGACCGGTCGACCCCCGGCCCTTTGCCGTACCAGACCGAGAAGACGCCGTCATGCGTGCCTTCGCCCAGCAATTCGGTCTGCTGCGAACCCCAGCAGGCGGTGGCTGCGAGCTCCTCGTTGAGGCCCGGCTGGAAGACGATGTCGGCTTGCGCAAGCTGCTTCTTCGCCCGCCACAGTTGCATGTCGAGGCCGCCCAAGGGCGAGCCGCGGTAGCCGGAAACGAATCCCGCGGTGTTGAGGCCGGCGCGGCGGTCGCGCTCGCGCTGCATCAGAAGCATGCGCACGACGGCCTGCGCGCCGGACAGGAAGACGCGCTCCTTACCAAGGTCGAACTTGTCGTCGAGCGCGACGTCGTGCAGCGTCATCGGCTATTTCCTCTGCGGAGGCACCTCAAATCAGGCAGCCAACGTCGGAGTGGGACGCCGCAGTCTTTCGTCCCTTGGCGGTGAGGTCAAACAAAATCGCAGAGGCCAGATAACACGCAACAAACGGTCTGGCGAACGGCAGGTGGCGCACGCAAGATCATGCTAACCGCTTTGTGAGGAACAAAAATTTCGTGACAGGGCGGTTCGCCATTTCACTGAAACGGCGAACCGCCCTATCTTTTGGTTTTTGACGCAATTCCGGACGGAAGGCTACGGCGAAGACGCCGAGCCCAACCGCTCCACACTTTTCCTGGAATTGCTTTAACGCTGCGCGTTTCAGGTCGCTTTCGAGCAATCCGGCTTCTGAGCATCGGGCAGCTTGCCGTCAGGGTGGCCGGCAAGGTCCGGGTTGAGCTCGTATTTCGGTCCGATCACCAGTGGTCGGTCCGGCAGCATCGTCTGGTCCTCGGACGAGGTCATTGTGGTGTCGATGCTCTGCAGCAACGTGCCGTTGGAATCCTCGATGCGGATCGAGACGCTGTAGGGCTTGTCCTTGACCACGCAGGTGAGCGGCGGGCTGGTCAGCGTGATATGCGGCAGCTTCGGCCAGATCTTCTGGTTGACGACGAGCGGGTCGCCGCCGGCCGGGTTCTGGAAGCTCACCACCGCAACCTGGCCGTCGACCATCGGCCGCAGCGGCCTCAGCGTGATGACATAGGTGGCGATGGCCAGCCGATAGTTGAACTCGAACAGTTTTCCCGAGATGGCAAAGAGCTGGTCCTTGCCAGTGTCGCGGCAGGCGCCGAGCGCGATTGTGGCGACCAGGGCGGCGGCGACCAGGGCCGAACGCGAAAATTTTCTAAGCATTGGGAACCTCCCTCGCCGCTGTACGGCGGCGGTAATAGCGGTTTGCCTTCTGGCGATTGCCGCAGACAGCCATGTCGCACCACAAACGGCTGGCGTTGCGGCTGCGGTCGACGAACAGCCAGCTGCAGTTGGGACAGATTCTGAGCCTCGCCACGGTTTCGTCGCGCAGCAGCGACAGCGCCGAAACGGCCAAAGCCGCCTCGAAGGCGATCGGCGTTTGCGGGTCGCCGAAAGGCTGGCCCGGCGTTCCGATCTCGGTCGCGCTGCCTGACAGCCCGCTGGCGCAGGCCATCAGGAAATCCGGCAGGTGGCTGGTCGCCACCGCGCCGTTCGATACGGCATGGCGAAACAGCCGGTCGGTCGCTTCGCGGATTGAGATGACGATTGGCTTGATCTCGCCCGGCTCCGGCGCCCGCAGCCGCCGGCCGCCGAGCTCGACGGCGCGAAAGCCGCTTGCCGCCTCGGCGAAACGGGCGATCTCGGCCGGATCGTCAAAGCGGTCGAAGGACTTTTGCGGATCGTTGCGCAGCACCACGGTGTTCGCCGTGTCGAGCGCAAGGATGCCACCGGTGAAACGGTGCGGGGTCCAGGAAACCGTCATAAGGGAAATCTAACCGATAAAACGCATTTGACAAGTTAGATTCCGAATGTAACGCTCCATGCAGGGTCGCGCCATGCGGCCCCCAAGGACGCCGCATGCTCTATTTCTTCCAGCAGGTGCTGAACGGGCTGCATTCGGGCGCGCTCTATGCGCTGCTCGCCTTCGGCTATGTGCTGACCAACGGCATCCTGCACCGCACCAACCTGGCTTACGGCGCGCTGTTCGCCTTCTGCGGCCAGACGATGATCCTGACCGCCGCCTTCGGCTATCAGGCGCTGTGGCTGACGCTGGCTGCCGCGGTGGCGCTCGGCGTGGCCGCGGCCCTGCTCTACGCCGCGCTGATCAGCCACATTCTGTCGCGCAGCGTGTTCGAGAGGCTCGCCGACCGCTCGCCCAACGCCATCGTGGTGACGACGCTCGGCATCCTGATCTTCCTGTCGGAGGCCAGCCGCATCGCCGCCGACACGCACGACCTGTGGCTGCCGCCGATGCTCGCCACTCCCGTCATTTTCGCCGAGGGCGGCGGCTTCAAGGTCACGCTCACCGTCATCCAGCTGCTGGACTGCGCGGGCGTCGTCGCACTGGTGGCGCTGGCGGCCTGGCTATTTTCCCACTCCAGCTTCGGCCGCGCCTGGCGGGCCGTCTCCGACGATCCGAAGGCGGCGGCGATGTGCGGCGTCGACGTCACCGCCGTGTTCCGCCGCGCCGTGCTGTTCGGCGGCTTCTGCGCGGCCCTGGCCGGCGTGCTTGCCGGTCTCTATTACGGCAATGTCAGCTTCGGCACCGGGCTGATCTACGGCCTCAAGATCCTGTTCGTGACGGCGGTCGGCGGCTATCTGTCGCCGCTCAAGGCGGCCCTTGGCGCCGCGGCCTTCGGCATGGCGGAATCGCTGTGGGCCGGCTACTTCCCGCTCGAATGGCGCGACGCCTGGATATACCTGTTCCTCGTCGTCATGCTGGTGCTGATCGGCGCCGGGCGCGACCAGGCCAAGATCGCCTAAAACGCGTCGCGATCTTTCAGATTCGCTCCATGCGCTTTAGGTTTTGGTTTACGCATGTCTTTATCCTGAAACCGGGTCCCACTTTCAGGAGACATGCTTTAAGCATCCCAGACTTTGGTTGCATGACGTGCCGTCAAGCGGCGGCGTTCCGGCATTGTCCGGTGCGCCGATCTGTTAGCCGCAGCTTTGCCATGTTGACCTGCCGGACCACGCACTGCATACCGTTGGGCCAGGCGACGCGACACCGAAGGGGGAATCGGGCGCGCCGCATTGTCAGGGAGGATATGCATGGCAGGGCTTCTCGCTCTTTCCAGGACGATCGACCGCATCAACGAGTTCATCGGCCGCTGGGTGTCATGGCTGATCCTGTTCGCGATCCTCGTGAGCGCCGGCAATGCCGTCATCCGCAAGGTGTTCGACACCTCCTCCAATGCCTGGCTCGAACTGCAGTGGTATCTGTTCGGCGCCGCCTTCATGCTGGCCGCGGCCTACACGCTGAAGCAGAACGACCATATCCGCATCGACATCGTGTACGGCATGTTCTCGCGGCGCGTGCAGCACTGGATCGACCTGCTCGGCCACCTGTTCTTCCTGATGCCTTTCGTCGTGCTGATGGTGATCTATTTCGTGCCCTATGTGTCGCTGTCCTTCCACAGCGGCGAGATGTCGACCAATGCCGGCGGGCTGATCGTCTGGCCGGCCAAGGCCATCCTGCTTGTTGGCTTCTTCCTGCTGGCCCTGCAGGGCGTTTCCGAGATCATCAAGAAGATCGCCATCATGCGCGGCGACATGGACGATCCCAATCCCTTCATATCGGCGCATGAGCAGGCCAGGCTCGAGGCGGAGGCGCTGGCCGAGGAAGCCAAAGCCATCGCGGGCGAGGTCCGCCCATGATCGAGTTCATCGCGCAGAACATGGCGCCGATCATGTTCGCCTCGCTGATCATTTTCCTTTTGATCGGCTACCCCGTCGCCTTCTCGCTCGCCGCCAACGGACTTCTGTTCTTCTTCATCGGCGTGCTGGTCTCGCCCTATTCCGGCGGGTCGATCAACCTCGCCTGGCCGCTGCTGCATGCGCTGCCGGACAATTTCTACGGCACCAGGGTGATGTCCAACGACACGCTGCTGGCGATACCGTTCTTCACCTTCATGGGTATCGTGCTCGAACGATCCGGCATGGCCGAGGATCTCCTCGACACGATCGGCCAGCTGTTCGGGCCGATCCGTGGCGGCCTTGCCTATGCGGTCATCTTCGTCGGCGCGCTGCTTGCCGCAACGACTGGCGTGGTGGCGGCCTCGGTCATCGCCATGGGGCTGATCTCGCTGCCGATCATGCTGCGCTACGGCTATGACCGAAGGCTCGCCTCCGGCGTCATCGCGGCCTCCGGCACGCTTGCCCAGATCATTCCGCCCTCGCTGGTGCTGATCGTGCTTGCCGACCAGCTCGGACGGTCGGTCGGCGACATGTATGCCGGCGCGTTGATCCCGGGTATCGTGCTGACCGGCATCTACATGCTCTACATCCTGATCGTGTCGATCGTCCGGCCAAACTCGATGCCGGCGCTGCCTCTCGAAGCCCGCACGCTCGGCCGCGGCGTGATCTCGCTGATCGTGGCGCTGCTGGTAACCGGCGCGATCTCCTACGGCGCCTATCGCTATCTTGCGCCGACGCAGGGCGACAATGCCGACATACTCGGCTTCGCCGTCGGCGTCATCGTCATCTATGTCGCCGCCATAGTCGACCAGCGGCTGAGGCTCAACCTGATGTCGAAGCTGGCGCAGCAGGTGGTGATCGTGCTGATCCCGCCGCTGGCGCTGATCTTCCTGGTGCTGGGCACAATCTTCCTCGGCATCGCCACGCCGACCGAGGGCGGGGCCATGGGCTCGGTCGGAGCATTGATCATGGCGGCGGCCAAGGGACGGCTGTCGCTCGACGTCGTCAAACAGGCGCTTGCCTCGACGACCAGGCTTTCCTCCTTCGTGCTGTTCATCCTGATCGGCGCGCGCGTCTTCTCGCTCACCTTCTACGGCGTCAACGGCCACATCTGGGTCGAGCATCTCCTGACCTCGCTGCCCGGCGGCGAGACCGGCTTCCTGATCGGCGTCAATATCCTGGTCTTCCTGCTTGCCTTCTTCCTCGATTTCTTCGAGCTCGCCTTCATCATCGTGCCGCTGCTGGCGCCCGCCGCCGACAAGCTCGGCATCGACCTGATCTGGTTCGGCGTGCTGCTGGGCGTCAACATGCAGACCAGCTTCATGCATCCGCCCTTCGGCTTCGCGCTGTTCTACCTGCGCTCGGTCGCGGCCCGCGTGCCTTACCTGGACAGGATCACCGGCAAGCAGATCGCGCCCGTCACCACCGGGCAGATCTATTGGGGTGCGGTGCCGTTCGTCTGCATCCAGGTGATCATGATCGGGCTCACCATCGCCTTCCCGCAAATGGTCATGCGCTACAAGGGAGCGGCGGTGGAGCCCAGCACCATCGACCTCAAGCTGCCCGACATGCCTTCGCTGTCACCGCTCGGCGCGCCGCCCGCGAACAACGGCGCGGCCCCCGCCAATGGCGGCGCGCCGGCGGCGCTAGGCACGCCCGACCTGTCGCAGCCGCCGAGCTTCGGCGACGCGCCGGCCAAGCCGGCGGCACCGGCACCCGACCTCTCGCAGCCGCCCAAATTCAACTAGGACATTTCACTGTTTCACAGAAACGGTGAAATGTCCTAGCTCTTTGTTTTGACGCAATTTCGGACGGAAAACCGCTTCACACTTTTCCTGAATTGCTCGGAGGTGGACCATGAGAGCCGTGCGGCTCGAGGCGCTAGGCAAAATCGCGCTGCGCGAGGTTCCCAAGCCCGTTCCCGGGCCTGAGGACGTTCTCGTGCGCATCGAGGCCTGCGGCGTCTGCGGCACCGACCGGCATCTGTTCCACGGCGAATTCCCTTGCACGCCGCCGGTGACGCTCGGCCACGAGTTTTCCGGCATCGTCGAGGCCGTCGGCGCGGCAGTGTCAGGCATTGCCGTCGGCGACCGCGTCACCGGCGATCCCAATATCGCCTGCGGACGCTGCGCCCACTGCCATGCCGGCCGCGTCAACCTGTGCAGCAATCTCAGCGCCATCGGCATCCACCGCGACGGCGGCTTTGCCGACTATGTGCTGATGCCGCACAGGCAGGCCTTCCGGCTGCCCGCAAACCTCAAGCCGGCGCATGGCGCCTTCTGCGAGCCGCTGGCCTGCTGTCTGCACGGCGTGGACCTTGCCGCGATACGGCCGGGCGCGTCGGTCGTGGTGCTTGGCGGCGGCGTCATCGGCCTGCTGGTCGTGCAGCTGGCAAAGCTCGCGGGTGCGGCGACCATCATCCTGTCGACAAGGCAGGCCTCACGCCGCGCGCTTGCCGAGGAGCTCGGCGCGACCGCGACGATCGATCCCAGCGCCGGCGACCCGATCGCAGCCATCGCCGGGCCGAATGGTCTGGTTCCCGGCGGGGTCGACGTGGTGCTGGAATGCGCCGGCGTGCGCAATACCGTCGAGCAGTCGATGCGGATGGCTCGGGCCGGCGGCACCGTCGTCATCGTCGGCGTCGTGCCGCAAGGCATGAAGGTGGAGATCGAGCCGTTCGATCTCTTGTTTCGCGAATTGAAGGTGCTGGGCTCCTTCCTCAACCCGTTCACACATGGCAGGGCGGCGCAGCTGATCGCCTCCGGCGCGATCGAGGTCGACCGGCTGATCTCGAGAAAGGTCAGCCTGGAGGAGGCGCCCGATGTAATCGCCAATCCGCCGGCTCCGGGCGAGGTCAAGGTGCTCGTGGTGCCGGGTTGAGGTAGAGACGCGGTTCTGCCTTCTCCCCTTGTGGGAGAAGGTGTCGCCGAATGCGACGGATGAGGGGTGTTCCAGCTTGGCGCGGACGGCGATCCGTCCAACACCCCTCATCCGTCTCGGCGCTGCGCGCCGATCCACCGCCCGGGGGCGAGCCACGCGTCTCACCCGTCCTTCGGACCCCACAAGGGGAGAAGGTAAGCCAGCCTACAGCTTGCCGTTGCGCTGCTGCACCATCATGAAGGTGTCGTAGTTGTATTCGGCGACCTGGGCCCAGAGATAGTGCTCCTTGCGGAAGCCCTTGATCGATTCCCAGATCTTCTTGAATGGCGCGTTCGAGGCTTCCATCTCGGCATAGACCTCGTTCGCCTTGTCGAAGCAGGCCGCCATGATCTCCTGGCTGAAGGGCGCCAGCTTGGCGCCGCCGGCCACCAGCCGCTTCACCGCGGCCGGATTGAGGAAGTCGTATTTCTGCAGCATGTTGGCGTCCGCCGCCTGGGCGGCGGTGTGCACCAGCGACTTGTAAGCCGGCGACAGCTCTTCGTACTTGGCCTTATTGAAAAGCAGGTGCACGGTCGGGCCGCCTTCCCACCAGCCGGGATAGTAGTAATAGGGCGCGACCTTGTAGAAGCCGAGCTTCTCGTCGTCATAGGGGCCGACCCATTCGGCGGCGTCGATCGTGCCCTTTTCCAGCGCCGGGTAGATGTCGCCGCCGGCGATCTGCTGCGGCACGACGCCGAGCTTCTGCACGACTTTGCCGGCAAAACCGCCGATGCGCATCTTCAGGCCGGACAGATCGGCGACCGTGTTGATCTGCTTGCGGAACCAGCCGCCCATCTGCACTCCGGTGTTGCCGCCCGGCAGACCGAAAAGCCCCTGCGTGGCCAGGAACTCGTTGAACAGGTCGATGCCGCCGCCATGGTAGTGCCAGGCATTCATGCCGCGCGCATTGAGCGAGAACGGCACGGCCGCGCCCAGCGCCCAGGTAGGATCCTTGCCCCAGTAATAGTATGCCACCGTATGACAGGCTTCGACGGTGCCGGCCGCGGTGGCGTCCGCCGCCTGCAGACCTGGCACCAGTTCGCCAGAGGCGAAAACCTGGACCTGGAAATTGCCGTCGGTCGCTTCCGACAGCATCTTGGAGAAGACCTCGGCGCCGCCATAGATCGTGTCGAGCGATTTCGGGAAGGACGATGCCAGCCGCCAGGTCACCTTCGGATTGGACTGGGCTATCGCCGGCGTGGCAAGTGCGGCGGCCGCTGCCGCAGCACCGACGCCGGACGCACCGGCCTTGCGGATGAATGAACGACGATCCATGCAGTTTCCTCCCTTGCGGATCAGCTGACCGATGCCAGGACATCCTCAGTTCCGGCTCGGTTGTGGAGAACCATACACGGGCAAGAGGTCGAGTCCAGCGCTGCGGCTCAGCTTGACGCCATTCAGGCGCCATCTGCAACTATAGTCTAACGCTCTCTTTCCTGGCCCATGCGAGGCGGCCAAACTTGCCATGGAAAAGCCGCGACGGATCGCTTATTTTATAGGCAGAACAATTCCTTGGCCTGATGGAAACCAAACCCAAAATGCAGCAGCCGCTCGTCGCCGTCTCAACCGACGTCCGCCAGTTCGACAACTACACCTGGCACGCCGCGCCCCAGCAATATCTGGAAGCGGCGGTGGCCGGCGCCGGCGTGTTCCCGCTGCTGGTGCCGTCCTTCGGCGACCGGCTCGACCTCGACGAATTGCTGTCGTCCGTCGACGGCGTCATGCTGACGGGTTCGAAATCCAACGTGCATCCCTCGCTTTATGACGGCGACCCGAGCGAAGCCAACGGTCCCTACGATCCGGCGCGCGATTCCACCACGCTGCCGCTGATCCGCAAGGCGCTTGAGCGCGGCGTGCCGCTGCTTGCCATCTGCCGCGGCATCCAGGAGCTGAATGTGGCGCTGGGCGGCACGCTGGGCACCGAGATCCAGGAGCGCGAAGGCTCGCTCGACCATCGCGCGCCGGTGAGCGACAATCAGGACGAGCGCTTCGCCATCCACCAGACGATCTCGATCAAGCCGGGCAGTTGCCTTGCAGGCGTGTTCGGCGCCGGCGACCTCAAGGTCAACTCGCTGCACCGGCAGGGGATCGACCGGCTCGGCTCGAAACTGCAAATCGAGGCTTTGGCCACCGACGGAACGATCGAAGCGGTTTCCGTCAAGGACGCCCGCGCCTTCGCGGTCGGCGTGCAGTGGCACCCCGAATACTGGGTGAAGTCGGACAGCAATTCCGCCAAGATTTTTCGTGCTTTCGGCGATGCCGTGCGGCTGCATGCGGCGGCCAAGGCAAGCGTGCGCGCCGCGGCGGAATAATCCGCTGCTCCCTGGAGCGGCTTGAGTTCAGTTGCTGCTGTCGTTGTTCAAAGCCAGAAGCGGCGCGGACGGCGCGTAGGATTCGTAGCCGTCGCCATCGGCAACGCCGAAGGTGACGATCGGATCGATGCCGTTCTCGCTGAAGGCGACCGAGCCGTCCGCCTGCTCGCGCCAGAATTTTGCCCGCTCGATGCCGGGCATCAGCTGGCGGCAATCCGTGGCGATCTTGAGCCGCGACAGGCCGTCCGAGACGGCGGCGCCCCGCTGCACGGCGCAGGCAGCCTCGTCGCCATTGGCCGTCAATCGATAGGTGCTGGAGGAGACGGCCTCGACAGCCGTGCTCGGACCCTGGCCGCCAGACAGGACATGCGCGCCCCCGAACAGCGCAACCGACACAACCAACCCGGCAACCAGCTTCACGCCGCTTCTCCACACTCGATCAAGTATGGAAAATGATTTCAAAGCGTTAAGCGGGAGTTAATGGGCCTGCGAAAGCATTAATAAGTGTGGCGAGCCCGGAACGGTTGAACGTCCTATGCTACCGAAAGCCCTTTCAGACCTCCCCTGAGACTGCTCTAGCCGCGCGCCTTGACGTTGATCGTCTCCGGCACGGGCGTCAGCGGCCGGCGCTCGGTGAACCAGGCAACGAGATTGTCGACGCAGAGATCAGCCATGGCGCGGCGGGTGTGGACCGACGCCGAGCCGACATGCGGCAGAAGCGAGGCATTGGCAGCGTCGAGCAGGGCCCGCGGCACGTTCGGTTCGTCGGCAAACACGTCGAGCCCGGCAGCGGCAATTGTGCCGCTCTCGAGGGCGGCGGCCAGTGCCGTCTCGTCCACCGCCGAGCCGCGGCCGATGTTGACGAAGACGCCGTTCGAACCCAGCGCCGACAGGATTTCGGCGTTGATCGCTTTCTGCGTGGAGGCGCCGCCCGGGGCAATGCAAATCAGCGTGTCGACGGCCTCCGCAAGGCCTTTCAACGTGGCATGATATTGGTAAGGCAGGTCTTCGACCTTGCGGCGATTGTGGTAAGCGATCGGCAGTCCGAAGGCTTCAAGGCGGCGGGCGACGGCGCGGCCGATACGGCCCATGCCGAAAATGCCGACGCTGCGGCCGCGCAAGGTAAGCCGGCTCAGGGGATAATTACCCTTCTTCACCCAGTCGCCGTCGCGCAGCCATTTCTCGGCGGCGTAGAGTTCGCGCACGGTGTTGATCAAAAGGCCGATGGCGGTGTCGGCGACCTCCTCGGTCAAGACGTCGGGCGTGTTGGTGACCATGACGCCGCACCTCGCCGCGTGATTGGCGTCGACCGAATCGTAGCCGACGCCGAAACTGGCGATGATCTCAAGGTTGGGCAGCGCGTCGATCATCGCCGCGTTGATGCCCGCATAGGAGGCGATGCCGCGCACGGTGGCGCGCATCTCTTCCGTGACCAGCCCAGGGTCGGCGCGTTCGATGCGCACAAGCTTGAACGCCTTGTCGATGCGGCCGACGGCATGGTCGTTGAAATCGCCCGGCACCAGAATGGCGACCGGCAATTTTCCTTCTGCACTGGTCATGCACGCTCCACCGGCTTGCCGGTCGACTGCCGCACATGCAGTTCCGGCTTGATCAGCTCCTGCGAGGGCCGCACCGCCTGCCCGTTCAGCTTGTCGAGCAAGGCGCTTGCGGCGCGGCGGCCGACCTCGCGCTGGCCATTCCAGACCGTAGTCAGGGCCGGCGTCGCGATCGCCGCCTCCTCGAGATCGTCATAGCCGGTGACCGAGATATCGACGCCGGGCACGAGGCCCGCCCGCGCGATGCCGTTCATCAGCCCGATCGCGACCAGATCGTTCCAGCAGCAGGCAGCCGTGGGCTTGTCCTTCAGCGCCAGAAACTGCCCCGCGGCTTCGAAACCCGCCTGCTTGGTGCGGGGCCCGGGAATGCGCCAGGACGGCTTCACCTCAAGGCCGGCCGCCTCCATGGCGTTGAGGTAGCCCTGGTAACGGTCGCGGCCGGTCGAGGTCTGGTCGGTGCCGCCGACCATGGCGATGCGCTTATGGCCGAGCGAGATCAGATGATTGGTGGCCAGCGCGGTGCCATAGGCATCGTCGCCGCGGAACACCGGCACGTCGGCACCGGCGACGCTGCGCGCGATCAGCACCGCCGGCAGGCCGTTTTCCTCAGCCATGATGATGTCCTCGGCCGGCGTGCCGATGGCCGGCGACATAATGACACCGTCGGCGCCGAGCTGCAGCAGCGTGTCGATGAAGGTGCGCTGCTTTTCGAGCTGGTCATAGTGGTTGGACAGGATGAAGGTCTGGCGGCTGCGGTCGAGCTCGCTTTCGATCGAGCGCAGGATCTCGGCGAAGAACGGGTTCATGATGTCGTGCACGACGACGCCGACGATGCCGGAGCGCGAGGTGCGCAGCGAGGCGGCGCGGCGGTTGTAGATATAGCCGATGGCGCGCGCGTGCTCCTTGATGCGTTCCCGCGTGGCGCCGGCCACCAGCGGGCTGTCGCGCAGCGCCAGCGATACCGTTGCCGTGGAGACGCCGAGCGCATCCGCGATTGTCGAAAGCTTGATCTTCTGTGCCAGTGCCCTTCGCTCCCCAGGGTCCTAGGATCTACATCTTTAAACTGTTTAAATCCGGCCTTATGCCATCGATCGGGAGCAAATCAAAGTTTTTTCGCCAGCGCCTCGGCCTCGGTGTCGAGCGAGGCGGAGTTGCGCACGCGAAGCCGGTGCTCGCGGTGAATGATGTAGAGGCCGCTGGCAACGATGATGGCGGCACCGAGCAACGTCCAGCGATCGGGGAACTGGTGGAAGATCAGCCAGCCGGAAATGATCATCCACACCATCTGCGAATAGGGGAAGGGCGCCAACTGCGTCGTGGTGGCCAGCCGATAGGCCCTGACCAGCAAATAATGGCCGCCGGCACCGAAGACGCCCAGCATCAGCACGACGAACCATTGAAAGCCGCCATGCGGCAGCGCGGGCGAGAAGGCAAGCATCGGAGCCAGCAGCACCGATGGCGCGAGCGCCGAGAACAATATCAGGCTCTCGGATGTTTCGGACGAAGACATGCGCCGCGTCATGATGACATAGAAGCTGTTAGACAGCATCGAGCCCAGCGCAAAGAGATGGCCGATGCCGAACACGCCGACGCCCGGCCGGGTGATGATCAGGACGCCGACAAAGCCGGTGAGAATCGCCAGCCAGCGCCGCCAGCCGGCCCATTCGCCGAGCAGCGGGCCGGCAAGGGCGGTTATGACCATCGGGCCGAAGAAATAGATCGACGTCGTCTCGGCCAGCTGCAGCGTCTTCAGCGCCAGGATGTTGAACATGGTCGAGCCGAAGAGCAGGCAGCCGCGCAATATATGCGCCGGCAGGTTTTTGGCGCGAAAACGCGCCGGCTCGCGCCAGCCGCGCAGGAAGACGCCGACGAGCAAGACGTGGACGGTGAAACGAGCCCAGGCGACGATCAGCACCGAGACGCCGGCCAGCACCAGGTATTGGCTGGAGGTGTCGAGAAAGGTGAAGCAGACATAGACGCAAAGCATCAAAAGCATCGCCGCGGGCGGCGTTGCGCTGTCGTCGTTGGTTTTGGGAATATTCAAGGTCGGGCCGAAGGAAGGATAGACGTCCCCTTCTGCGGCAATCGCCGCTGGCCGGCAAGCCAAAAGCGACTGGCCTAATAAGCGTCCGGTGCAGGCTTAGTCCGGTGCCGCCGGGAGCCGAGAGGCTCAACCCGGTTCAGCCATGCATGCGGGCGCCCTTGGTGATCTTGTCGACGAGCTTCTTCTCGCCACGCAGAGCGATGCCGACGATCTTGGCGTCGTCCGGCGCGAATTCGGCGAAGACAGCGCGATTGGCGGCATCATGGCCGGTCGAAAACATCTCCTCGACATAGGCGGACGCCGTCACGCCGCGCTCCAGCGCCCGGCGATGGATCGTGCTGAGCGCCGCCGCGTCGGCCGACAGGACGATGACCGGCTGGATGGACATCGGGTTGTAGAGGTTGCCGGCGCGGTCGCGATAGGGCTCGCCGATGATCTCGGGGAACTGCGCGACGATGCCGCTGGTGAGGAAGGCGGTGACGTTGAGCTTCTGCCAAACGGGCAGGGCGTCCCTCAGGACAATTGCAATTTTCGTATCGAACACCAAGATTGAGACTCCGGGATGGCCCGTGACGGGCGGAACAGGGCTATGGCGCAGGCTCTAGGCGCAGAGGCGAAGCAAGGTCTTGAACGTTCGTGCGCGGACGCGGCCAGCGGCGATCGCATCGTTTCGGCGCCCGGCGGGCTGGGCCTCGAACGCATCGAGGCGCGTTTCCATGGCAACGCCTTCGAGCCGCACCGGCACGACACCTATGCGATCGGCGTGACACTGCAGGGCGTGCAACGCTTCCATTATCGCGGCGCGCTGCAACACAGCCTGCCCGGCCAGGCGATCGTGCTGCACCCCGACGAATTGCATGACGGCGGCGCCGGGACGGAAGACGGGTTGCGCTACAGGATCCTTTATCTAGAGCCGTCCCTGCTGCTCGACTGCCTCGACGGCGAGCCGCTGCCTTTCGTGCGTGATGCGGTGGTCGACGATCCTCGCTTGCGCGACACGCTGCTGTCGGCGCTGGCGCCGCTGGACGAAGAGCTCGGCGACCTGTTCGTGGCGGATTTCGTCGCGCAGCTGGCGCAGCAGTTGAAACGTCACGCCGGAAAGCCGGCAAAGTTGACTGGCAAGACCGCATGGCGAGCCGCCGCGCTTGCCCGCGACTATCTTGCGGAGAACGCCGAACGGCCGGTGCGCTCGGGTGAGCTCGAGGCTATTACCGGCCTCGACCGCTATCAGTTGTCACGGCATTTTCGCGCGACCTATTCGACCAGCCCGCACCGCTTCCTGTTGATGCGCCGGCTGCAAAGAGCGCGGCGCATGATCGCCGAGGGCGAGCCGCTGGCGGAGATCGCCGCCGGCGCCGGCTTCAGCGACCAGAGCCATTTCAACCGGCATTTCAAGAAGGCGTTCGGCATGACGCCGGGTCGCTGGGCGGCGCTGGTGAGGCGCGACGCGTAGCGTCGTCGCTTAAGGGCGAGGCGTCCGGTGATGGCCTTCAGGCGCGACGCGCAGCGTCGTCGCCCTTTTCAGCTAAAATCCTTGGTCAGTGCGTGAAGCGACGATGCTGCGCATCGCGCTTTCGGAACAATGCCGACGTGGTGCGCGGAGCGATGACGCTGCGCGTCGCGCTTTAGGTGGATTGCGAACGCCGCGCGGTTGAGCGATGACGCTGCGCGTCACGCCTCATCCATCTCCGCGTCGTCGTCCATCAGGACCAGGTCTTCGTTCGACAAATTCGCCTCGATACGGGCGAGCAGCTTGAACAGCGCCTTCTGGTCCTTCTTGTCAAGACCCTTCAGCGCCTGCTTCTCGGTCTTCTTGACCGACTTCTCGATGGCGCGGATGGTTTCGCGTCCGGATTCGGTGAGGAAGATATGCGCCTGGCGGGCATCGGCGTTGGAGGCGCGCTTTTCCAGAAAACCCTGCGCCTGCAGCCGGTTGATGGTCTTGGTGATCGTCGGCGGGCGCACGCCGAGCTTGCCGGCGAGATTGCCAGGGGTCTGGCCGTCCTCGCGGTCGAGCGCCAGCATGATCTGGTCCTGGCCGGCATAGAAGCCATGCGCCAGAAGCCGTGCCGCGAGCGCCGTGCGCGCCAGCCTCGCCGCCGAATGCAGCCGGCTCATTGTCGCTGTCTTGTCCGCCTTGGCCATGGCCATTCCCTCTTCGGCCCAACCGGCGCGGCCAGCATAGAGGCTGTCTGACGGTTGGCAAATGACGATCTGTTAGAAACCGGCTTGCGGAACGCTTTGCCGGCAAGCATTGCGGTGCCCGCGCAGGTGATGCCAGATGTTTATTTCAGTTAGATGACAAACGACTTTTGAGCAGGCAGGATTCATAGCGGAAGCCGGCCAGGGCTATTTGGCGCTGCCATGGCTCCCTCGTTTGGCCGGCCTCGACCGCCGCCAATCCCTCCTCGCCGCCATCCCGCCCGGAGGGTCCGCCTGGCCCATCGGTTTGGCGCGTGCAAAAGCGCGACACCCATCCTATATGAGGCCGACAATCCAGATTTCGAGACCAAGATTTCGAGGCAAGCCATGAGCGATGCACAGACGCAAATCCCCGTAACCGTTCTCACCGGCTATCTCGGCGCGGGCAAGACGACGCTGCTCAACCGCATCCTGTCGGAGAACCACGGCAAGCGCTACGCCGTCATCGTCAACGAGTTCGGCGAGATCGGCATCGACAACGACCTGATCGTGGAATCCGACGAGGAAATCTACGAGATGAACAATGGCTGCGTGTGCTGCACGGTGCGCGGCGACCTGATCCGGGTCGTCGAAGGCCTGATGAAACGGCCCGGCCGCTTCGACGCCATCGTCGTAGAGACGACCGGCCTCGCCGACCCGGTGCCGGTGGCGCAGACCTTCTTCATGGACGACGACGTGCGCACCAAGACCAAGCTCGACGCGGTGGTGGCGCTGGTCGACGCCAAGCACCTGCCGCTGCGCTTGAAGGATTCCAAGGAAGCCGAGGACCAGATCGCCTTCGCCGATGTCGTGGTGCTGAACAAGACCGATCTCGTCACGCCGGAAGAGCTCGAAAAGGTCGAGGCGACGGTCCGCGCCATCAACCCGGCGGCAAAAATCCATCGCACGCAGCGGTCCGGGGTGGCGCTCGACGAAGTGCTCGACCGCGGCGCCTTCGACCTGTCGCGGGCGCTGGAGAACGATCCGCATTTCCTCGAGGCGCATGACCACGATCACGATCATCACGACCACGACCATCACGATCATGATGGGCACGATCATCATCACCATCATGACCATGCTTCCGACATCCATGACGTGACGGTGAAGTCGGTGTCGCTGCGCGGCGGCGAGATGGACCCGAAGAAATTCTTCCCATGGATCGAGAAGGTGACCCAGATGGAAGGGCCGAACATCCTGCGGCTGAAGGGCATCATCGCGCTCAAGGGCGACGAGGACCGCTACGTGCTGCAGGGCGTGCACATGATCCTCGAGGGTGACCACCAGCGCGCCTGGAAGGACGGCGAGAAGCACGAGAGCCGGCTGGTCTTCATCGGCCGCGACCTCGACGCCGAGCGGTTGCGCAAAAGTTTTGAAGCCTGCCAGGCGGCTTGATTTCCTGACCTTCAGGCGCTAGCGCTGCCCGTTCTTCCCTTCTCCCCTTGTGGGAGAAGGTGGCCTCGCGAAGCGAGGTCGGATGAGGGGTGCTCCAGCTTGGCGATGACGGCGATCCGTCCAACACCCCTCATTCGTCTTGGCGCTGCGCGCCAATCCACCTTCTCCCACAAGGGGAGAAGGCAAGGTCGCACCTAGCCGCACCGGCTTCATGCATAGAAGCCCGAATGGACCATTCGTATGCCCACAGTCGCCCCGCTTGATCTCGAAGGCCATTGCGTTGCCGCCGTCTTCCTCAACGACGTGCCGCATTTCGCTCTGGCTGACGGCGTGATCCATCGGTTGGAGAATGGGCAGAAGACGGTGCAGGCCAATGACGGCCTGCTTGCCGCCTTCCGTGACGCGGCCAACGACCGTCTGATCACGGGCGGCGAGGACGGCAAGGTGTTTGCCGTGAAGGCGGGCGGCGAGGTGAGCGAACTGGCGAGCGCCGGCAAAAAGTGGGTCACCAGCGTTGCCGCCGGACCGCAGGGCGCCATCGCCTACGCCTCCGGCAAGACCGCCTTCGTGCGTTTCGCCGACGGCAAGATCAAGGAATTCGCTCATCCGCGCTCGGTGGAAGGGCTTGCCTTCTCGCCCAAAGGCATGCGTTTTGCCGTCGCCCGTTACAATGGCGCGACCCTGCATTTCCCGGCGGCTGAGGGCAAGCCGGTGGAACTCGAATGGGCCGGCGCCCATACCGGCATCACCTTTTCACCGGACGGGGCTTTCCTGATCACCACCATGCAGGAGAACGCGCTGCATGGCTGGAAGCTTGCCGACGGCAAGCACATGCGCATGAGCGGCTATCCCGGCAAGGTGAAGAGCCTGTCCTGGAGCGTGAAGGGTAAATGGCTGGCGAGTTCCGGCGCGCCGGCTGCGATTGTGTGGCCGTTCGCCAGCAAAGACGGACCCATGGGCAAGGCGCCGCTGGAGCTCGGCACGCGCGGCAACACGATGGTGACCTGCGTCGCCTGCCATCCGAGCCAGGACGTGGTGGCCATCGGCTATGAGGACGGCATGGTGATCGCGGCCCGCTTTGCCGATGCCAAGGAAGTGCTGCTGCGCCGCCCCGGCAAGGGTGCCATCACCGCGATGATGTGGGACAAGGAAGAGCGCCGCATCGTGTTCGGAAGCGCTGCCGGCGATTGCGGCGTGATTGACATCACTGCGTAGGCAGTAGGGGATTAGGCAGTAGGGCTTAAGGACGACGACACCTACCTCCTGCCTATGCCATCGCGGTTTGATCATTCCGCGCCGCAGGACACATCGCCCTTGAACTCGACGGGATCGCTGCTCACGCCGGCCGTGCCGTCATAGATCGCGAGGGTGTAGCGCCCGTTATAGGTGCTTTCGTCGCTGGCCTTAGTCAGGATCGTCAGCTCCACCGAGCGGTAGGTGTCCTCGGCTTCGTGCTCGCGATAGACGAGCAGCCGCAATTCCTCGCCGTCGAGCCAATATTGCGCCAAGTTCTGATCCTCGAACACCATCTTGCGCAGGCTGTCGGCGGCGGGACGGCCCTTGATTTCCAGGTCGCCGCGGAAATTGAAGGTCGGCCCGCCGAGGCCACGAGTCACGCCGGCGTCGAGCTGGAAGGCGACCTTGGCGTCATCGACCGAGCACCAAAGGGCGCCGGAGGCGAAACCGCCATTCACTGACGCAAGAAGCACTGCCCCGCAAAGAACTGTCCGCATTTCCCCCTCCTCCATGCCTGCCCGCAATGAGGCCCCGACAGTCGCGCCGGGTCAAGAGCGCTGAGCCAACGCCCACCCCCACCACGGCCAATTGCAGTTTTGCCAAGCCATGGGCAGAGTGCCGCGCGAAACACAGGGGTTTTCATGCAGGCATCGGATTCACGGACTTCCATCGGCGGCATCGACATCGCCCGCATTGCCGAGTTGCGAGAGGCGGAGGCGGCCGCTTTCCGCAAGGCGCGGCCGAACTCCGAGGCGAAACTCGGCAATGGCATCGCCGGCTTCCTGGGCGGCGTGCCAATGCATTGGATGACCGACTGGCCGACGCCATTCCCGATCCTCGTCGACGGCGCGAAGGGCGCCACGATCACCGACATCGACGGCAACAGGCTCGACGATTTCTGCCTGGGCGACACCGGCTCGATGCTCGGCCATTCGCCGCCGGCGGTCGCGCGCGCGATCCGCCGGCAGGCCGCTCGGGGCCTGACCTACATGCTGCCCAGCGAGGACGCGCTGACGATCGGGACGCTCCTGCAACAGCGCTTTGGCCTCCCCTACTGGCAGATCGCCACCACCGCCAGCGACGCCAACCGCTTCGCGCTGCGCGTCGCCCGCGCGGTGACGGGGCGCGAGAAGATCCTGGTCTTCAACGGCTGCTATCACGGCTCGGTCGACGAGACGATGGTGCGGCTGATCGGCGGCAAGCCGGTGAATCGGCCCGGATTGGCCGGCGAATTCCGTGACCTGACGCGCGCAACGAAGATCGTCGAGTTCAACGACGTCCCTGCCTTGGAAGCAGCGCTTGCGGACCGCGACGTCGCCTGCGTCATCACCGAGCCGGTGCTGACCAATTCCTGCATGGTGCTACCGGATCCAGGCTTCCACGACGCGCTGCGGCGCCTGACGCGGGCAGCCGGCACGCTGCTCCTGATCGACGAGACTCACACGATCTCCACCGGTCCCGGCGGCTATACGAAGAAGCACGGGCTGGAACCGGACCTGTTCGTGCTCGGCAAGCCGGTGGCCGGCGGCGTGCCGGCCAGCATCTGGGGCATGAGCGAGGAGGTCGCCACCCACTACGGCGCCTATAACCGCACCAAGGAGCCCGGCTATTCCGGCATGGGCACGACACTGTCGGCCAACCCGCTGCAATTCGCGGCGATGCGCGCGACGCTGGAAGAGGTCATGACGGAGGAGGCTTACTTGCATATGGACCGGCTGGCGCGCCGGCTCGATGCGGGGCTTACCGCCGTCATCCAGCGCAACAAGCTACCCTGGCATGTCGCGCGAGTCGGCGCGCGCGTCGAGTTCATCTGCGCGCCCGGGCCGCTTCACAATGGCGGCGAGGCCGAGAAGGCGCACGCGCCGGAGCTCGAAGCCGCCATCCATGTCGCGCTGGTCAATCGCGGCGTGCTGATCGCGCCGTTCCACAACATGATGCTGATATCGCCGGTGACAACTTCCGCGCAGGTGAGCCGGCTGATCGCCGCCTTCGCCGCGGTTGCGGCCCGGCTTACGGCGTGAGACAAGCGGCCATGGACAATCCGAACGCCGTTACCACGTCTCCTTCCGGCTCGACGCCCGCCGAGGCGAAGGCCTTTCTCGCCGCGCATCCGGAGATCGAGGCGTTCGACATCGTGCTCACCGACGCCAACGGCATCGGCCGCGGCAAGATCGTACGCCGGCACGAGCTGGTGGGCATTTTCGAGAACGGCCGGCATCTGCCGATCTCGATCCTCGGCCTCGACATCACCGGCGAGGACGTCCACGAGACCGGGCTGGTGTGGGACACCGGCGACGGCGACCTCAGGGCATGGCCGATCCCGGGCACGCTGGCGCCGCTCTACGGCACCAATCCGGCGCGCGGCCAGGTGCTGATGTCGATGTACCATCTCGATGGTCAGCCGATGACCTCCGATCCGCGCCTGGTGCTGGCAAGGCAGGTGGAGCTGCTTGCGGCGCGCGGCCTGCATCCGGCCGGCGCCTTCGAGCTGGAATTTTTCCTGCTGTCCAATGACCGCGACGCAGATGGCAAGGTGCAGCCCGCCCGCGCGGTGCTCGACGGCCGCCGTTCGGCGAAGACCGAAGTCTATTCGGTCGACCATCTGCACGGCATGGAACCGCTGTTTTCCGACATCTACGCCGCTGCCAAGGCGCAAGGCATTCCGGCCGAGACCGTCATTTCCGAATACGCGCCCGGCCAGTACGAGCTGACGCTGAACTACCGCAAGGACGTGATGCGCGCGGCTGACGACCTCGTCATGCTGAAGCGGCTTGTGCGGGCGCAGGCGCGCCGACACGGCGTCACCGCCTGTTTCATGGCCAAGCCTATCGAGGCCTATGCCGGTTCGGGCATGCATTTCCACGTCTCGCTGCAGGACGATGCCGGCAAAAACGTCTTCACCGAGGCTGCCGGGGAGAAATGGTCGCCGAAGCTGCTCAACGCGCTTGGCGGGTTGATCCATACCATGGCGGAATCGATGCTGGTGTTTGCGCCGCACGCCAATTCCTGGCGTCGCTTCGTCTCGCAATCCTACGCGCCCGTGGCCCCAACCTGGGGCGTCAACAACCGCTCGGTGGCGCTGCGCGTGCCGGCGGGCGACGCCAGGAACCGCCGCATCGAGCATAGGCCGTCGGGCGTCGACGCCAATCCCTATCTGGTGGCGGCGACGGTGCTGGCCGGCATCGTCAAAGGGCTCGACGAAGGGCTGGAGCCAGGGCCGGAGACCACTGGGAACGGTTACGAGCAGGCGAGCGAAAGGTCGACCATGCCGGCCGACTGGCGCGCCGCGATCGAGGCGGCCAGGGGATCCGATTTCCTGAAATCGGCGCTCGGTCCCGACCTGCACCGGACCTTTGTGGCGATCAAGCAGGCTGAATATCTGTGCGTCGCGCGCACGGTCAGCGAATTGGACTACCACCTTTATCTGCACGAGGTGTAAGGCGGACCGACAAGCGCGCGGCGATCACGTTTTGCCGCGGACAATCAAAAGTTATAGCCAATTGCATTTCTGGAACATATCATGAACAAATGGCTGTGCTTTCCGTCCGCGAGAAACTGGCGATCCTGTCCGATGCCGCCAAATACGATGCTTCCTGCGCCTCCTCAGGGTCGGCAAAACGCGACTCGCTGACATCGGGCGGCATCGGCTCGACGGAGGGTTCCGGCATCTGCCATTCCTACGCGCCGGATGGGCGCTGCATCTCGCTCTTGAAAATCCTGCTCACCAATTTCTGCATCTATGACTGCAGCTATTGCATCAACCGCTCGTCCTCGAATGTGCGGCGCGCCCGCTTCAGCGTCGATGAGGTGGTGAAGCTCGCCATGGATTTCTATCGCCGCAACTATATCGAGGGACTGTTCCTGTCGTCTGGCGTCATCCGCTCGCCCGACGAGACGATGGGCGAGATGGTCGAGGTGGCGCGCAGGCTCAGGATCGAGGAAAAATTTGGCGGCTATATTCATCTGAAAACCATTCCCGAAGCGTCGGCCGAGCTGATCGAGAAGGCCGGCCTCTATGCCGACCGGCTGTCGATCAATGTCGAGCTGCCGACCGATGAGGGCGTGAAGAAACTGGCGCCGGAAAAGAAGCCGGAAACGATCCGGCTCTCGATGGCCAAGCTGCGCCGTAAGATCGAGGAGAAGGCCGACCCGACAATGCAGAGCCGCAGGCGCGAGCGTTTCGCGCCGGGCGGCCAGTCGACGCAGATGATCGTCGGCGCTGACAAGACGTCCGACGACGGCATCCTGCGCGCCAGCGCCCGGCTCTATGGCAGCTATCACCTGCGCCGCGTCTACTACTCCGCGTTCAGCCCGATCCCGGATTCCTCGTCATCGCTGCCGCTGCAGAAGCCGCCGCTGATGCGCGAGCACCGGCTCTACCAAGCGGACTGGCTGATGCGTTTCTACGGTTTCTCGCAGCCGGAAATCCTGGCTGGCAGCAATGACGGGATGCTCGACCTTGCCATCGATCCCAAGCTGGCCTGGGCGCTGCGCAACCGAGGCCGGTTTCCGGTCGACGTCAACCGCGCCGAGCGTGAAGCGCTGCTGCGCGTTCCCGGGCTCGGCACCAGGGTCATCGACCGGATCATCGAGACACGCCGCCACCGCCGGCTGCGGCTGGAGGATGTCGGACGGCTCTGCCATTCGGTCGCCAAGGTGCGGCCCTTCATCGTCGCGGAAGGCTGGTCGCCGGGCGCGCTGACCGACAAGGCCGGCTTGCGCCAGGCGATCACCCGCTCCTGCGAGCAGCTTTCCTTGTTCTGACTATGACAAGAACCCAGCTCAACCTCGCCGCTCATGTCGTCCGGCTCGAAAGCCAGACCGATTTCGCCGGCTGGCGCGATGCCGCGCGCCGGCTGGCGACGAACGATATTCCGCCGGAAGATGGCAGGTCGAGCCGGATCGCGAAGATCGCGCCAGCGATTTGCCGGCTGCGCAAGCCGATGCGCGGCTGGTGGTGCCGCGCGACTTCATCGAGCGCGCCGAGACCGTGATCTGCCATTGCGACCGCGAGCGCTTCGGCTTTCTCTACCGGCTGCTCTGGCGGTTGCGTTCCGAGCCGAGGCTGCTTTCGATCGCGACCGATCCCGACATCCGGCGGCTGGAGACTATGGAGAAGGCGGTGCACCGCGACATCCATAAGATGCGCGCTTTCGTGCGTTTCCGGAAGATCGGCGAGGGCGCGGAGGAGCGCTATGTCGCGTGGTTCGAGCCCGACCATTACATCGTCGAGCGCAACGCCGATTTCTTCGTGCGGCGCTTCACCGCCATGCGCTGGACGATCCTGACCCCGCATGCCTCGGCCGACTGGGACGGCGAGCGACTGGCGATCGGGCCGGGTGCGGCCAAGCGCGACGCGCCGGCGGAAGACGATGCCGAGACGCTGTGGCGGACCTATTTCGAAAACATCTTCAACCCGGCCCGCCTCAAGGTGAAGGCGATGCAGAAGGAGATGCCGAAGAAATATTGGCGGAACCTTCCCGAGGCCTCGCTCATTCCAGATTTGATAGCAGGAGCGGATAAAGCCGCGTCAGACATGATCGCCCGGATGCCAACCAGCCCAGCACCGCACCATGCCAAGGTGAAGGCCAAGCACTGGCCTACGCCGGAGCCGTCCGATGTTGTGGCGCCCGAGGCCGACGATATTCCGGAGCTGCGCGAGGAGGCGAAAGGCTGCCGCCGCTGCCCGCTCTGGCGCGATGCGACGCAGACCGTCTTCGGCGAGGGACCGGAGAATGCCGATGTGATCTTCGTCGGCGAGCAGCCTGGCGACCAGGAGGATCTGGCCGGCAAGCCGTTCGTCGGGCCGGCGGGCAAGGTGTTCGACAGCATCCTGGACGGCGCCGCAATCGATCGCCACAAGGTCTATGTGACCAATGCGGTGAAACACTTCAAATTCGAGCCGCGCGGCAAAAGGCGCATCCATTCCAAGCCCAATGCCGGCGAGATCCAGGCCTGCCGCTGGTGGCTGGACAAGGAGCTTGACCTGATCAAGCCCAACCTCGTGGTGGCACTCGGCGCGACGGCGGCGCAGTCGCTGCTCGGCAAGGCGGTGCCGATCACCAAGATGCGCGGCGACGTGGTCGAGCGCGAGGATGGCTTGCGCGTGTTCCTGACCATCCATCCGTCCTTCATCCTGCGCATCCGGGAGCAGGAGGACAAGGAGGCCGAGCGGGAGCGGTTCTTGCAGGATATGCGGAAGGTCAAACAGCTGATGGCTGCTTAGGCAGTATTGATGTTCAGGTGAAGCTGGCCTGCAAATGGCGGTTTCCTGCGCTTCCGGTGCTCACGGACCATAAGAGTTAATCAAGGCGTGATCGATTTAGGCCGCTTATGGGAACTCGCACACGCGGATGCTGTCGCACGGTCGTGCGACCTTTGACATTAGCCGAAACCTCCATCACTTCGTCATCCACGGGCGGAGCAAGGAGCGAAGCGACGCGCGCAGACCCGAGGATCCATGCCGTGACTTAAACGCGCCGCAACGGGTGCAGAATTCTGCTCCGCTGCATTCCACGCCCGACGTCACGGAATGGATTCCCAGGGTCTTCGCGACGGAGCTTCGCTCCTGCTTCGCCCTGGAATGACGAAGTTGGAGGCCTCGCCTCTAGCGGACCAGAATCGCCCTTAGATCATTCACATTCGTGCCCGTTGGCCCCGGGACGAACAAGTCCCCGACCGCATTGAAAGCCGTCCAGGCATTGTTGCCGGCCAGCATCGCCTTGGCATCGACACCTGCCGCCCGCATGCGGGCCACGGTCGAGCCATCGGCGAAGGCGCCGGCGTTGTTCTCGGAACCGTCGATGCCGTCCGTGTCGGCGGCCAGTGCGTGGATGCCATCGATGCCATCGATCCCGATGGCGAAGGCGAGCAGGAATTCGGAATTGCGGCCGCCCTTGCCCTTGGCCCGCAGCGTCACGGTCGTCTCGCCTCCGGACAGGATCAGCACGGGCTTCTTGAAGGGACGGTTGCGGGTCGCCACTTCGCGCGCGATCGCGGCGTGGACGCCGCCGACCTCGCGGGCCTCGCCTTCGATCGCATCCGACAGGATGACGGCCTCGATGCCTTGCCGCTTCGCTTCGGCGGCGGCGGCTTCGAGCGATACGCCCGCGGAGGCGGTCAGATGCACTTCATTGCCGGCAAAGCGCGGATCGTCGGAACGCGGCGCGTCGGCGGCAGGCGAATTGATATGCGCCATGACCGAGGCCGGAAGCTTCATGCCATAGGCGGCGATCGAGGCCAGAGCATCCGCGCGGCTGCCGGAGTCGGGAACGGTCGGCCCCGAGGCGACCAACGCCGGATTGTCGCCCGGTATGTCGGAAACGACCAGCGACACCACGCGCGCCGGATGCGCGGCTGCGGCAAGCCGTCCGCCCTTGATGGTCGAGACATGCTTGCGGATGGTGTTCATCGCCGCAATCGGCGCGCCGGAGGCAAGCAACGCCTCGTTGACCGCGATCTCGTCGGCAAGCGTCAGGCCGGGAGCGGGAGACGGCAGCAGGGCCGAGCCGCCGCCGGAAATCAGCGCTACCACCAGATCGTCCGAGGTCAGGCCGCGCACCTTCTCGAGCAGCCGGCGCGAGGCTTCCAGGCCGGCTGCGTCCGGCACCGGATGCGCCGCCTCGATGATCTCGATGCGCTCGCATCTGGCGCCATAGCCGTAGCGCGTGACGACAAGGCCGTCGATGGGACCGTCCCACACCTTCTCGAAGGCCGCCGCCATCTGCGCCGAGCCCTTGCCGGCGCCGATGACGATGGTGCGGCCCTTCGGCTTCGCCGGCAAATGATTGCGGATCGTCTTTTCCGGGTCGGCGGCGGCGACGGCGGCGTTGAAGATCGAGGTGAGGAAGCTTTTCGGGTCGGTCATTTTTCTTCCGGCGGCAGCGCGAGCCCGCTCGCATCGATGCCCAGATGCGCGCAGAGCGCGTCGACGACGACGCCATGATCCTCGCGCTCCGGCAAACCGGAAACGGCGATGACGCCGATGACGCCCGCCCCCTTGACGGTGACCGGGAAACCGCCGCCCGCCAGCACATAGTCGGCGATATCCAGTCCCTCGCCGACCTTGAAGGTGCGGTCGGGCCGCTGCTGCTCCAGCACAAGACGGTAGGTGCTTCCCAAATAGCGCTTCACGACATTGATCTTGCGCCGCGCCCAATCGGGATTGGAGGCGTTGGAGCCCGGCATGGCGGCATAGAAGAGCGGCCGGTCGAAGGTCCTGATGTCGACGATGATCGGCAGATCTTCCTTCAGCGCCCGGTCCCGGATGGCGGAGCCGATCTTGAAGGCGACGGCCTCGTCAAAGGCCGGGAAGACCAGCGTGGCTTCCTGTTTCTTGATCAGAGCGATGTCGTCGGCGGTGGCCATGGCGTTTCCCCTGTCAATGTCGACGCACGCTTTGGCCGATGGCTGATGCGGGGTCAAGCGACCGGCGTATTTAATCTATGCGACAATCGCGCTCTTCGCCGGACGACCCGCCACATAAACCTCGCGCACGGCTCGGTCATCGCCCAGCGTCTGCAGCAGGAAGAGTTCCTCGGCAAGCGTTTCCACCGTCTCCATCCTGAGCCGCATGCCCGGCGTCGAACGGGCGTCGAGCACGACGATATCGGCATCGGTGCCTTCCTCCAGCGTGCCGACCTTGTCGGCCAACGACAGCGCCTCGGCATTGCCGCGCGTCAGTTGCCAGAAGGACTGGAACGGGTTCAGCTTCTCGCCGTTCAGCGCGATCACCTTGTAGCCCTCGTCCATGGTGCGCAGCATGGAATAGTTGGTGCCGCCGCCGACATCGGTGGCGGCCGCGATCCGGAGCGGCTTCTCGCGCCGGCGATAGCGCTGATAGTCGAACAGGCCGGATCCGAGGAAGAGATTTGAAGTCGGGCAGAACACCGCGACCGAGCCCGACTGCGACAGCGCGTCGGCCTCGCGGTGGGACAGATGGATGCAGTGGCCGAACAGGCTCTTTTTGCCGAGCAGGCCGTAATGCTCATAGACGTCGGTGTAGTCGCGCGACCAGGGATAGAGCTCCTGGGTGAAGGCGATCTCGGCATGGTTCTCCGACAGATGCGTCTGCATGTGGAGGTCGGGATATTCGCGGCAGAGCGCGCCTGCCATCTCCATCTGCTCAGGCGTCGACGTGATGGCGAAGCGCGGCGTGATGGCGTAGAGCTGACGGCCCTTGCCGTGCCATTCGGCGATCAGCGCCTTGCTGTCGTCGTAGCCGGTCTGGGGCGTGTCGAGCACGCCGTCCGGCGCGTTGCGGTCCATCATCACCTTGCCGGCGATGTTGAGCATGTTGCGTTCATGCGACTCGGCGAAGAAGGCTTCGGCGGAAGATTTGTGTACCGAGCAATAGGCGGCGACCGTGGTCGTGCCCTGGCGCAGCATCTCGTCGAGGAACAGCCTGGCGATGCGGCGGCCGTGCTGCGCGTTCTGGAATTTCGACTCTTCCGGAAATGTGTATTTGTTCAGCCAGTCGAGCAGCTCGGCGCCGTAGGAGGCGATGATCTGCATCTGCGGCACATGAACATGCGCGTCGAGGAAGCCCGGCAGGATGAGATGCGGGCGATGGTCGATCGTCTCGACGTCCGTCGCGGCTTCCTTCAGGACATCGGTATAGGAGCCGGCGGCGACGATCCTGCCATTGTCGATCAGCAGGGCGCCATCCTCCTCGTAGCGCCAGGCGGAATGGTCGTCGACCGTTTCAGGCCAACGCAGGAAGGACAGCGTGCGGCCGCGCAGAAGTTTTGAGGTCATGCTTACTTTCCGGCGCCTTCGAACCAGGCAACCAGAAGGGCCCTTTCCTGGTCGGTGATCTGAGTGACGTTGGCGGGCGGCATGGCATGCGCCCGGCCGGCCTGGATATAAATCTCGCGCGCATGTTCGGCGATGCGCTCGTCGGTGTCGAGCAGCACGCCCTTCGGCGCATGGTAGATGCCTTCGTAGACCGGCTCTTCCGTGTGGCACATGGAGCAGCGGCCAAGCACGGTGTCGCGCACGGCCGGGAAATGGGCCGAGGCGATATAGACGTGCGCGGCGGTGGAGGCGGCCGAGGTCTTCGGCTCGCCGGTCAGTACCTTCGGCACGGTCGACAGCCAGATGATGATCATGAACAGCACGGCCGCGCCCAGCCAGGTCCAGGTCGGGTTGCCTTTGCGCGCGTGCACCGTGTTGAAATAATGCCGGATCAGCACGCCGATGATGAAGACCAGCGAGGCGATGACCCAGTTGAACTGAGTGCCGAAGGCCAACGGGTAGTGGTTCGACAGCATCAGGAACAGGACCGGCAAGGTCAGGTAGTTGTTGTGCAGCGAGCGCTGCTTGGCGATCTTGCCGTATTTTGGATCCGGCTTGCGGCCGGCAATCAGGTCGGCGACGACGATCTTCTGGTTCGGGATGATGACCATGAAGACATTGGCCGACATGATCGTGGCGGTGATGGCGCCGAGATGCAGGAAGGCGGCGCGGCCGGTGAAGAGGTGCGTGAGCCCCCACGCGATGAACACCAGCACGCAATAGAGCACCAGCATCAGCCCGGTATCGCTTTTGCCGAGCGGCGAGCGGCAGAGCAGGTCGTAGACGATCCAGCCGACGCCGATGGTGGCCATCGACAGAAGGATGCCGACCGGCACCGAGATATTGAGCACGTTGGGGTCGATCAGGAAGAGATCGGCACCGGCATAGTAGACTACGCAGAGCATGGCGAAGCCCGACAGCCAGGTGGCGTAGGACTCCCATTTGAACCAGGTGAGGTGTTCCGGCATCTCGGCGGGCGCCACCAGATATTTCTGGATGTGGTAGAAGCCGCCGCCATGCACCTGCCATTCCTCGCCAAACGCGCCGGCGGGCAGGCCGGGACGCTGGCGCAGGCCGAGGTCCAGCGCGACGAAATAGAAGGACGAGCCGATCCAGGCAATGCCGGTGATGACATGCAGCCAGCGGACCGCAAAACTCAGCCAGTCCCAGAAAATCGCGAAATCCATCATTGAGATCGTCCCTGCCGATGAGAGCGACTTTACGGGCTAGCGCGCAAACGAAAAGAGGCGAGGTGCGCGATGACTTTCAAAAAAAAATAAAAAATACTAGGGTGCCCCACGCAGCCGCATGAGAGCCACGCATGGCCTATCTCGACAACATCGCCGTCTTCGTCCGTGTCGTCGAGCTCGGCAATCTGTCGGCGGCGGGGCGCGACATGCGCATTTCTCCCGCCGTCGCGTCCAACCGCATCAAGGAACTGGAGAAGCACCTCGGCGTCCGGCTGTTCAATCGCACGACAAGGCAGTTGATGCCGACCGAGCACGGCACGGTGTTCTACACCGGCGCCAAGCAGGTGCTGGACGCCATCACCGAAGCGGAAGCGGCGGTCGCAGCGCTTTCCGGCCAGCCGCGCGGGACCATTCGGGTCACGGCGCCGCTCGGCCTCGGACGGCGGCTGATTGCCTCGGGGATCCCGGATTTCCACGACAAATATCCCGATATCGAGGTGCGGCTCAGGCTCTCCGACCACAATGTCGATATCATGAAGGAAGGCATCGACGTTGCCTTCCGGCTCGGCATCATCGAGGATTCGAGCCTCAGGATGCGCGGCATCATGGAATGCGAACGCGTGCTGGTGGCGGCGCCGAAATATCTGGAGGCGCGCGGCGAACCGGCCGAGCCGCAGGAACTGGTCGGCAGGAAGCACGACTGCCTGATGCTGCGCTATGCCGGCGCGCGCGAATATGTCTGGACGCTGCAGACGCCGGGCGGCCCGCAGAAATTCGAGGTGCACGGCCCCTACGACACCGATGACGGCGACGTGCTGACCGGCTGGGCGCTGTCGGGGCGCGGCATCATCAACAAGCCGCGCTTCGAGGTGGAACCCTTCATCCGCGACCGCCGGCTGAAGGTGATCCTGCCCCAGACGCCGCCGACGCCGGTGCAATTCGCCGCCGTCTATCCGCACAAAAAGCTGCAGGACCCGAAGGTGCGGCTGCTGCTCGACTTCATGGCCGAGCGCTGCCAGCGGCTGATCAAGGATATCTTGGCCGGGAAGTAATATGCACGGCTTGGGGACTGGCCGAAGCTTCCGTGACGTCGTCATCCACGGGCGGAGCGACGCGAAGCGGCGCGCAGACCCGAGGATCCATTCCGTGACCTTGATCGTACGGTGCAGCGGAGCAGAATTCTGCACCGTGGCGATGTTCAAGCCACGCAGGCGAAGGCTGGCCGGCATGTGACAGCCTCGTGGCCCACTCGATCCCGTTGCCTTGCGCGAAGACGGGCCTAGGTTGGGGGCCAGACCGCCCGATCCTAGAGGCAGCCGAAGGGCCGCACTATGCATCTTGCCATTTCGCTCAACATCGCAGCCACAGGACAAGACGTCCTGGACTTCGGGCAGATCAGTGCTTTCGTGCGTAACCTGGAAGCGGCAGGCGTCGACATGGTCATCATTTCCGACGCTGCAGACGGACCATCAACCAGCCCGTTCGAAGCGACGACGTTGCTGGCTGCGCTGGCGACGGTGACCAACAGGATCGGGCTCGTCGCCGGTGCCTCGACGCTCGCGCATCAGCCCTACAATCTGGCGCGCCGCTTTGCTTCGCTCGACGTCATCAGCCATGGCCGCGTCGGCTGGAACGCGACACTGCGGCAGAACCCGTGCGAGGCGGCGAATTTCAGCCGGCCCGAAGGTTTCTTCGACGAGGATTTTCGCCGTCGCGCTGAAGAATATATCGGGATCGTCCAGGGGTTATGGCGGGGCTGGGACGCGGATGCCTTGCTGTTCGACAAGGCGAGCGGCCGGTTCCACGATCCCGACAGGATGCATTTCCTCGACCATAAGGGCGAGTTCTTCTCGGTCCGTGGGCCACTCAATGTCGCCCGCTCTCCGCAGGACACGCCTGTGCTGCTCATGTCCGGCCTGAACGAAACCGATCGCGATTTTGCGAGCCGTGTCGCCGATGTCATCCTAATCGAGCAACAATCGGTCGAGGCCGCCAATGCTGCGACCGCCGATTTGAGACGCCGGGCGCTTGCCGCCGATCGCAAACCGGAAGGCGTGAAGGTGCTGCTGACGGTCGCCATTGAATCCAAGCCGCCTATCGACAGGCTTCGAAACCTGCTGGGATCGAGCGGCTGTGACGGCTTCAATTTTGTTCTGCCGGCTCATGTCGCGGCACTTCAGAATTTCACCGACCGTGTCTTGCCGGAACTCCAGCCCCGCGACCTCGCCAGCCGGACCCGGCAAGGTACGACGTTGCGCGCACATCTTGGCCTCGGAACAGGAGGCGCAAAATGACCGCGCGCCAGATGAAGCTCGGCCTGTTCCTGTGGGCGACTGGCCATCACATCGCCGCCTGGCGTCACCCGGATGCGCATGTGACGGCCGGTATCGACATCGACCATTACATCGCGCTCTCCCGCACGGCCGAAGCGGCGAAGTTCGATATGGTGTTCTGCGAGGACGCCGCCGGCCTGCGCGAGGCCAACATCAACATTGCCAGCCAGACGTCGCGCTCGATCGGCTTCGAGCCCATCAGCCTGCTTTCGGCGCTGGCCGCGCAGACCGACCGGATCGGCTTGGTTTCGACGGCATCGACCAGCTACAACGAGCCCTATGGCCTGGCGCGGACTTTTGCTTCGCTCGACAATCTCAGCGGCGGGCGGGCCGGCTGGAACCTCGTGACCTCGGCGAGCCCGATCGAAGCAGCGAATTTCGGCGCGACGGGGCTGCGGCCGCATGCCGACCGCTATGCGCGGGCGCGCGAATTCGCCACGGTAATCACCGGGCTCTGGCATCGTAAGCCAACCGGCCATGACGGCGAAAGCTTCTCGGTGCGCGATCCGCTCGACATACCGCCCTCGCCGCAGGGCGCGCCGGTGATGGTGCAAGCGGGAGCATCGGACGACGGCAAAGATCTGGCCGCGCGCACCGCCGATGTCGTGTTCTCGGCGGCGCAGACTTTCGAGGAAGCCAAAACTTTCTATGACGATCTCAAGGGGCGGCTCGCCGCTTACGGACGCCAGCCGGACGATGTGAAGATCATGCCCGGCGTGGCGCCGATCGTGGCGGCAACGAAAGCCGAGGCGCAAGCGAAATACGATGCGCTGCAGGAGTTGATCCCCGACGATGTCGGCGTGGCGCTGCTCTCCAGCTATCTCAGCATTTCCGATCTTGGGCGCTATCCGATCGACGGGCCGCTGCCCGAGCTGCCGGAGAGCGAAGGCATGAAGAGCCGGCAGGCGCTGGTCATCGAGCAGGCGCGCCGCGACGGTCTCTCCATCCGCGAGTTGGCGCGTTACTTTGCCGGCGCGCGCGGCCACTGGCGGATCGTCGGCACGGCCGAGCAAATTGCCGACGAATTGCAGGCACGCTTCGAAGGCGGCGCGGCCGACGGCTTCAACGTCATGCCATCCTGGTTCCCGGGCGAGCTCGACGCCTTCGCGACGCTGGTGGTGCCGGAATTGCGGCGGCGCGGGCTGTTCCGCAAGGACTATGAAGGCCGGACGCTGCGCGATCATCTCGGCCTGAAGCGGCCGATTTAAGCCGCTTCTGCCCGCGCATCCATCAGGCGGGCTGTTCCAGAAACCCTGATCGAGCTGCCCGGCGTCGGTGGAATGTCGGCATGGAGCCGCGAGCGCATGCCCATGTCCTCGCCCTGGATGATGTCGATGGCGCCGCCATGCGGCCAGCCAAGATCGCGCAGATAGCCGGCAAAGGCCGCGGTCGCCGCCCCCGTCGCCGGGTCCTCATAGACACCGCCGGAAGCGAATGGATTGCGCGTGTGGAAGAGACGCGGCGTCTCGGCATAAGCGAGCAGGATGGTGACCAAGCCTTCGCGCCGCATGAAGGACTGGCCCTGCTTCAGGTCATAAGCCATGGCGGCCAAGGCTTCGCGTGACTTCAGCGCCAGCACGAGGTGGTCGGCGCCGCCGTGGATGAGCGCCGGCGGAATGGCCGGATCGAGATCTCCTGGCTGGTAGCCGAACAGCGCCAATGCCTCGCCGGCCAGTTCCGACGAAGCCGGCCGGCTGTGCGTCGGCGGCGACTGCAGCGCGGCGGCGACGTTGGCGCCGTCGCAAAAGCCTTCGACGGTAATGTTCGCCTGGTTGAGGATCAGCGAGAATACCCCGTTGCCGAACCTCCTGACCAGCGCCGCGCCCAGCGCGATGGTGGCGTGGCCGCAGAAGGGCACTTCCGACTCCGGCGAAAAGTAGCGCACGCGCCAGCCGCCGCCTTCGGGTGCCGCGAAGGCGGTTTCCGAGAAGCCCACCTCGGCTGCGACGCGCTGCATCTCGGCCGCGTCCGGCAAGGTCTCGCCGATCACCACGCCGGCCGGATTGCCGCCTCTGTTACCGTCCGAAAAGGCTGCTATGCGTAAAACGTCCATGGCTTTCGCCTCGTATTGGTCAGGCGCGCAGAAAACACGGTTCAACTCGGTTTGGGAAACGAAGAAAGCGACGAGCAGCTGTGAGCGGCAGTCATAGCTGTCAGCTTGGCACTGCCCCGAGGAGCGCAGTCGGGACGTCAGCCGGCCATCGCCTTTTCGAAGACATTTGCGCCGGACGCATGCGAGACCAGCGCCGTCATGATCTCGGCGGCGGCGAGCGCGGCGATCACCGGCGGACGCTTGTCCTTCACCGCATTGCCGCCGATCGGCGAGATAAGGCGGCTGAACTCGGCCTCGTTGCCCTCGGCAGACTTCAGGAACCAGTTCCTGAAGGTCGCCTTCTTCGTCTTCGAGCCGATCATGCCGACATAGGCGGTGTCGTCGCGCTTCAGCGCCTCGGCGGCAATCAGGAAATCCAAAGCATGATCGTGGGTCAGGACGGCGAAGGCCGATCCGGCCGGCGCCTCGCGCACCATGGCTTCGGGCATCGGCGTCAGCCGGGTCTCCACCGTTTCCGGCATGCCTTCCAATGCCTCGGATCGGGTCTCGACGACGACGACATGGATCGGCAGTAGCGCCAGCGACGCGGCCAGCGCCTGGCCGACATGGCCGCCACCGAAGAGATAGACATGCGGACGATGCGCCTCTTCCGATTGAGCGTTGGCGATAAGCTGCTGCTCCAGCGAGCCGTCGACGAGACGGATCAGAACCTCGACGCGCCCGCCGCAGCATTGGCCGATCTCCGGCCCGAGCGGAACGTCGAGCGTGGCGCAAACTTCATCGACCTCGATCCGGGTTTCATCGGCGGGAGATCGCGTACCTCCGCCAAGCATCTGCCGCGCCTTGTCGATCGCCATATATTCGAGCTGGCCGCCGCCGATCGTGCCGAAAATGGCCGATGCCGAGACAAGCATGAAGGCGCCGGCCTCGCGCGGAGTCGAGCCCTTGGTGGCCGTCACCTCGACAAGCGCTATCCGGTCGGCTCGACCGAGGAACGCCTTCAGGCTTTGCACATTCGAGTTCATCGTCTGCATTTCCATCCCGGAAATATAGCGTTTTGCGCCTCGATTTGCACGTTTAGGCCGATTCAGGCCGGCTGCGCGGCGTCCCGCTTCAGCCTTTCGATCGCCATCAGGACACGCTCCGGTGTCGCCGGCGCGTCGAGGCGCGGACAGATCTTGTGGTCCGCGACGCTCGCGACAGCATCGGAGAGCGCATGCAGAACCGACATGCCGAGCGGGAAAGGCGGCTCTCCGACGGCCTTGGAGCGATGCACTGTCGGCTCATTCGCCTCGGACCAGTCGGCCAGCGTGACGTTGAATATCTTCGGCCGATCGGAGGCGAGCGGTATCTTGTAGGTCGACGGCGCATGGGTGCGCAGTCGGCCCTTGTCGTCCCACCACAATTCCTCGGTGGTCAGCCAGCCCATGCCCTGGATGAAGCCGCCCTCGACCTGGCCAAGATCGATGGCGCGGTTCAGCGAGCGGCCGGTCTCGTGCAATATGTCGGTGCGCTCGACGACATATTCGCCGGTCAGCGTGTCGACCGAAACCTCCGAGCAGGACGCACCATAGGCGAAGTAGTAGAAGGGACGGCCCTCGCCCTTGTCGCGATTCCAGTGGATCTTCGGCGTCTTGTAGAAGCCGGCCGCCGAAAGCTGGATGCGGGCCATATAGGCCTGCTTGACCAGATCGCCGAAGGGTATCTCCTGGTTGCCGATGCGGACGCGGTTGGGCAGGAACAGCACCTGGTCGCGCGGGACCTGGTATTTTTCCGAGGCGAAGTTGGCCAGCCGGTCCTTGATCTGGCGGGCAGCGTTCTGCGCCGCCATGCCGTTGAGGTCGGAACCTGAGGATGCCGCGGTGGCCGAGGTGTTCGGCACCTTGCCGGTGGTGGTCGCGGTGATCTTCACCTGGTCGAGGTCGATCTGGAATTCCTCGGCCACGACCTGGGCCACCTTGAGATAGAGGCCCTGCCCCATCTCGGTGCCGCCGTGGTTCAGGTGAACCGAGCCGTCGGTATAGACATGCACCAGCGCGCCGGCCTGGTTGTAGTGCGTGGCGGTGAAGGAGATGCCGAACTTGACCGGCGTAAGCGCCAGCCCGCGCTTGATGAAGCGGCTGTTGGCGTTGAAAGCGCTGATCTCGCGCCGGCGCCGCGCATAGTTCGAGCTCGCCTCCAGCTCGGCCACGATGCGCTGGATGACATTGTCCTCGACCGTCTGGTGATAAGGCGTGACGTTGCGGTCGCTGGTTCCATAGAAATTCTTCTTGCGGATCTCGAGCGGGTCCTTGCCGAGGGCAAAGGCCACCTCGTCGATGACGCGCTCGGCGCCGATCATGCCTTGCGGGCCGCCGAAGCCGCGAAAGGCGGTGTTCGACACCGTGTTGGTGTAGAGCGGCGCCGACTGGGCGTGCACCGCCGGCCAGAAATAGGTGTTGTCGCAGTGGAACAGCGCGCGGTCGGTGACCGGGCCGGAAAGGTCCGACGAAAAGCCGCAGCGGGCAGCGAACATGAAGTCGACACCGAGGATGTTGCCGTCGTCGTCGAAGCCGACCTCGTAGTCGATCAGGAAATCGTGCCGCTTGCCGGTGGCGGTCATGTCGTCGTCGCGGTCGGGCCGGATCTTGACCGCGCGATGATGGCGCTTGGCGGCGATCGCGGCGAGTGCCGCGAACTGGTTGCCCTGCGTTTCCTTGCCGCCGAAGCCGCCGCCCATGCGGCGGATCTCCACCGTGACGGCGTTGCTCGGGATACCCAGCGCATGGCTCACCATATGCTGGACTTCGCTCGGATGCTGGGTCGAGGAATAGATGGTGACGTCGTGGTCCTCGCCGGGCACGGCCATGGCGATATGGCCTTCCAGATAGAAGTGTTCCTGGCCGCCGAGGCGCATCTTGCCCTTGAGCCTGTGGGGCGCCGCCTTGATCGCCGCTGCCGCATCGCCGCGCCTCAGCGTCAAGGGCGGCGTGACAAGCTTGTCCTTGCGCGGGTCGAGCAGCCCGATATCGGTGACGAAGGGCAGTTGCTCGTATTCGATTTTGGCCAGCCCGGTGGCGCGGCGGGCCTGCTCGCGTGTCTCGGCGATGACGCAGAAGATCGGCTGGCCGTAGAACTCGACCTTGCCGTCGGCGAGCACCGGCTCGTCATGGCGGCCGGTGGGTGAAATGTCGTTTTCTCCCGGCACGTCCTTGGCCGTCAGCACGTCGACGACGCCGGGCGCGGCGCGCACCGCCGAGAGGTCCAACTTCGTGATCGTCGCATGGGTTGCGGTCGACAGGCCAAGACAGCCATGCAGCGTGCCGGCCGGCTCAGGCATGTCGTCGATATAGACCGCCGTGCCGCTGACATGCTTGTGCGCTGAATCATGGCGCTGGTCGCTGGCGACACCGCCCGAGATCTTCTGGGCCTTGAGGTTGGGGACGTGCTTGGTCATCAGGCCGCCTCGCTGCGCGAAACCTGGAGCGGCGCTTTCGTTCCCGTCGTCTCGACATAAAAGCGCAGCAGAAGGTTCTTCGCCGCCAGCGCCCGGTATTCGGCGCTTGCCCGCATGTCGGTCAGCGGCGTGAAATCCTTGGCGTATTCGGCCATCGCGGCCTCCACCGTCGCTTCATTCCAGGCCTTGCCGATCAGTGCCTTCTCGGCCGCCGTGGCGCGCTTCGGCGTCGCCGCCATGCCGCCATAGGCGATGCGGATGTCGGCTACGGTGCCATCCTTGGCCAGGGTCAAGTAGAACGCCCCGAGCGTCGCGGTAATGTCCTCGTCACGCCGCTTGGTGACCTTGTAGACGGCAAATTTTTCGCCACTCGCCGGCACCGGAACATGCACCGCCTCGACGAATTCGCCGGGCTGCCGGTCCTGCTTGCCATAGGCGATGAAGAAGGTTTCGAGCGGGATCGTGCGGCGGGCCGTGCCCTTGCGCAAGGTGAGCTGCGCGCCCAGCGCGATCAGCGGCGGCGGCGTGTCGCCGATCGGCGAGCCATTGGCGATGTTGCCGCCGATCGTTCCCATGTTGCGCACCTGCTCGCCGCCGATGCGGTCGACCAGCGGGCCCAGGGCCGGGATGCGTTTCGACAGCGTCTCGAAAGCCTCGGTATAGGTGACGCCGGCGCCGATGGTGATCACTCCATCCTTCTCCGACATCGTGCGCAGGCCGTCGAGACCGCCGATGAAGATCGCCGGCGAGATGTCGCGCATGTGCTTGGTGACCCAAAGGCCGACATCGGTCGAGCCGGCAACGATGGTGGCGCCCGGCTCCTTTTCGAGCACGGCCGCGAAATCATCGACATCGGCCGGCACGACCAGGCGCGCCTTACCGGAGCCTACTTCGACCCTGGCGCCATCGCGCAATGCTTTCAGCCTGGCGGTGATGTCCTTGCGCTCCAGGGCCAGCGGATCCTTGGCCGCCTTGCCGTAGCTCGAAATGGCGTGCGCGGCGCGGATGATCGCCTCATAACCGGTGCAGCGGCAGAGATTGCCCTGCAGCGCCTTTTCGATCGCCGCGTTGGACGGATCGGGCGTCTTCATCCAGAGCGCGTAGAGCGACATGACGAAACCCGGCGTGCAGAATCCGCATTGCGAGCCGTGGAAATCGACCATCGCCTGCTGCACGGGGTGCAGTTTTTCGCCATTGCCGCGCAGATGTTCCACGGTCACGACATGGGTGCCGTCGAGCGAGCCCATGAAGCGGATGCAGGCGTTGACGCTTTCATAGACCAGGCCGTCGCCGGCAAGCTTGCCGACCAGCACCGTGCAGGCGCCGCAATCGCCTTCGGCGCAGCCCTCCTTGGTGCCGCGCAGCGAGCGGTTGAGCCGCAGCCAGTCGAGCAGGATCGCATCGGGCGCGACGTCTTTCAGGGCCACGTCGGCCCCGTTCAGGATGAAGCGTATCTCGTTACGGGTTCCTGCCATGTCTCAACTTCCCCGATAGGTCGAGTAGCCATAAGGCGAAATCAAGAGCGGTACGTGGTAATGCCGTTCTTCCGCCATGCCAAAGCGGATCGGCACGATGTCGAGGAAAGCAGGCTCAGGCAGTTTGGTGCCCTGGCCGCGCAGATAGTCGCCCGCGGCGAAAACCAGCTCATATTCGCCAATGCGGAACTCGGCGCCGGCGAGCAGCGGCGCGTCGCAGCGGCCGTCATCATTGGTGGCGACCGTCTTGAGATGCGTGCGGCTCTGTCCCTCGATGCGGAAAAGCTCGATCGCCAGGCCCTTCGCCGGCCGGCCGGTCGCGGTGTCCAGCACGTGGGTGGTCAGGCGCCCGCCATCGGCTTTCGACGTTTCTGCCACTGGCGGTCTCCCATCCGGTACAGTTTCAAGTCAATTGTGCGCCAATTAAAGGCGATGCATAAGCCCCGGTCGAGCGGAGCGGGGCAAAAAGCACTTTCAAAAATTTTCGGGGGAATGCATGCGCACTCCTTTCGATATCTTCACCTCAACCATCGGGCAGGAGCGACAATGCGTTACGATAGGGACATGCGCGGTTACGGGGCCAATCCGCCGGACCCTAAATGGCCTGGGGGCGCGCATGTCGCGGTGCAGTTCGTCGTCAACTACGAGGAAGGCGGCGAGAACTGCGTGCTGCATGGCGACAAGGCGTCCGAAGCCTTCCTGTCCGAAATCGTCGGCGCGGCGCCTTGGGTCGGCCAGCGCCACTGGAATATGGAATCGATCTATGAATACGGCGCTCGCGCCGGCTTCTGGCGGCTCTACCGGCTGTTCACCGAAGCGCAGGTGCCGGTGACCTGCTACGGCGTCGCCAACGCGCTCGCACGCTCGCCCGATCAGGTCGTCGCCATGCAGGAGGCCGGCTGGGAGATCGCCTCGCACGGCCTGAAATGGATCGATTACCGCGACCATGCGGCCGAGGATGAGAAGCGCGACTTGGAAGAGGCCATCCGGCTGCATTACGAAGTGACCGGCGCGCGGCCGACCGGCTGGTACACCGGCCGCACCTCGGTCAACACGGTACGGCTGGTCGCCGAGGAAGGCGGTTTCGACTATGTCTCCGACACTTATGACGACGAATTGCCCTACTGGTTCGACCGCGACGGGCTGGAGAAGCCGCAGCTCGTCATCCCCTATACGCTCGACGCCAACGACATGCGCTTCGCGACGCCGCAAGGGTTCAATTCGGGCGACCAGTTCTTCGCCTATCTGAAGGACAGCTTCGACACGCTCTATGCCGAGGGTAAGGCAGGCCGGCCGCGCATGATGAATATCGGCCTGCATTGCCGGCTGGTCGGCCGTCCGGGCCGCGTGGCGGCGCTGAAGCGCTTCGTCGACTATGTAAAGTCGCACGACAAGGTGTGGCTGACGCGGCGCATCGACATCGCAAAACACTGGCGCGAGACGCATCCCTACGAGGCGCCGGCGCTGCGTCCCTCGCGGATGGAATTCGAGGAATTCGTGCATGCTTTTGGGGGCGTGTTCGAGCATTCGCCCTGGATCGCCGAGCGCGCCTACGAATTGGAGCTCGGACCGGCGCATGACAGCGCGGGCGGCCTGCACAACGCGCTCTGCCGGGTCTTCCGCGCGGCGACGGAGGCGGAGCGGCTTTCCGTGCTCAACGCCCATCCGGACCTTGCCGGCAAGCTGGCGGCGGCCAAGCGGCTGACGCCGGAGTCGGCCAAGGAGCAGGCCTCCGCCGGGCTCGACGCGCTGACCGATGAGGAGCGCGAGCTGTTCTCGAAACTCAACGCCGCCTATGTCACCACCTTCGGCTTCCCCTTCATCATCGCGGTCAAGGGCAAGACCAAGGACCAGATCCTGGCGGAGTTCGAGGCGCGCATCGGCAACAGCCGCGGCACCGAGTTCGACACCGCATGCCGTCAGGTCGAACGCATCGCATTGCTTCGGCTGAAAGACATGCTCCCGCTCTGATGTTTGTTTTACGCAATTCCGGACGGAAAGTTACGGCGAAGTCGCCGAACCTAACCGCTTCACACTTTTCCTGGAATTGCTCTGAGGCCAGGACCCCATGGATATGATCAAGACTGCCGAGCGAACCTATTATGCGCCGCAGGGCGGCCATCCCGGCCAGAACGAGCTTTTGACTGGACGGGCCGTCTTCACCGAGGCCTATGCGGTCATCCCCAAGGGCGTGATGCAGGACATTGTCACCAGCCCCCTGCCGTTCTGGGACAAGACCAGGGCTTGGATCATCGCAAGGCCGCTTTCGGGCTTCGCCGAGACGTTCTCGCAATATATCGTCGAGGTCCTGCCGGGCGGCGGCAGCGACCGGCCCGAACTCGATGCCGGCGCCGAGGGCGTGCTGTTCGTCGTGGACGGCGAGATCACCGTATCGCTAGCCGGCAAAAAGCATGTGCTTGCCCCCGGCGGCTTCGCCTTCCTGCCGCCTTCCAGCGGCTGGACGGTGCGCAACGAAAGCAGCGCCGCCGTCCGCTTCCACTGGATCCGCAAGGCCTATGAGGCGGTCGACGGCCTCGACGTGCCGGAAGCTTTCTTCTCGAGCGACCAGGACGTTGCGCCGAGCCCGATGCCGGGCACGGAAGGGCGCTGGGCAACGACCCGCTTCGTCGACCCTGCCGACATGCGCCACGACATGCATGTCACCATCGTCACGCTGAAGCCCGGCGCGGTCATCCCGTTCGCCGAGACCCACGTCATGGAGCACGGACTCTATGTGCTGGAAGGCAAGGCGGTCTACCGGCTGAACCAGGACTGGGTCGAGGTCGAGGCCGGCGACTTCATGTGGCTGCGCGCCTTCTGCCCGCAGGCCTGCTATGCCGGCGGCCCGGGCAATTTCCGCTATTTGCTCTACAAGGACGTCAATCGTCACGCGAGGCTTGGCGGCTACCTTGGGGGCGGCTATCTCGGAGGCAAGGCGCGGTGAGCCGCATCGTCGCCAAGCCGCTGACCCGCGAGAACTTCGCGCCGTTCGGCGACGTCATCGATATGGGCGGCGACAACCGCTATCCGATCAATGGCAGCAAGGCGATGCGTTACCATGACCTCGCCACCGCCGAGGCCGTGGGGCCGAATGCGCGGGTGCTGATCTCGATGGTGCGCGGCACGCCCTACGAAATGCCGCTCAAGCTCACCATGGTCGAGCGCCATCCGCTCGGCAGCCAGGCCTTCATCCCGCTGTCGCCGCGACCCTTCCTCGTGATCGTCTGCCACGACACCAAGGACGGGCCGGGCGAGCCGCATGCCTTTCTCGCCGGTCCCGGACAAGGCATCAACTACCGCCGCAACCTGTGGCACGGCGTGCTGACGCCGATCGGCGAGGAACAGGATTTCGTCATCGTCGACCGCGGCGGCGACGGCTCCAATCTCGAAGAATTCTATTTCTCGCATCCGTACGAGATCCACCTTCCCTGAAAGCTTTCCCATGACCGACGTTTCGCTGATCGACCGCCTGCTCGACGTGATCGAGCACGACATCGTGCCGAAGACCGCTGAAGGCGTTGCCCATGGCAACAAGCTGTTCGGCGCCGCGATCCTGCGGAAAAACGACCGCTCGCTGGTGCTGGCGGAAACCAACAATGAGATGGAAAACCCGCTCTGGCATGGCGAGGTGCACTGCCTGAAGCGTTTTTACGAAATGCCGAAAGCCGAGCGCGTCGACACCAAGGACGCGCTGTTCATCGCCACGCATGAGCCCTGCTCGCTCTGCCTGTCGGCGATCACCTGGACCGGCTTCGACAACTTCTACTATCTCTTCAGCCACGAGGATTCGCGCGACAGTTTTGCCATCCCGCACGACCTGAAAATCCTGAAAGAGGTATTCACCCTCGACCCCGGCGGCTACAATGCCGAGAACGCCTACTGGAAGAGTTTTTCGATCCGCCGACTGGTGCGTGAGCTACCCGAGGCCGAGCGCAAGCGGCTGGAAGCAAGGATCGGGCAAATCTCCGTGCGCTATGACGAGCTCTCGAACGCTTACCAGGCAAGCAAGGCGGAGAACGACATTCCGTTGAACTGACGCGGATTGACCAGCCGATTTCGCCGGCTGGCCCACGACGCAGCGGCGCGGGCTTCATCATGTGCCCTCCATGAAAACCGTCACCGAATTCCCCCGCAAAGTCGTCGAAATTCCGGATATGGGCATCGTCATGCCGGATGGCTGCCGGCTGTCGGCGCGCATCTGGATGCCGGAGGATGCGACTGACAATCCCGTGCCCGCGATCCTCGAGCACCTGCCTTACCGCAAGCGCGACGGCACCATTTTTCGCGATCAGCTCACCCATCCCTATTTCGCCGGCCACGGCTACGCCTCGATCCGCGTCGACATGCGCGGCAATGGCGATTCCGAAGGGCTGATGGACGACGAATATTCCGAGCAGGAATTGCAGGACGCCTGCGACGTCATCGCCTGGGCGGCGGCGCAGCCCTGGTGCAACGGCAATGTCGGCATGATGGGGATTTCGTGGGGCGGCTTCAACTGTCTGCAGGTGGCGGCGAAGCAGCCGCCGGCGCTGAAGGCGGTGATCAGCCTGTGCTCGACCGTCGACCGCTATGCCGACGACATCCATTACAAGGGCGGCTGCCTGCTTCTGGAAAATTTCGGCTGGGCCTCGACGATGCTGTCCTATTCGTCACGGCCGCCGGATCCGGCGATTGCCGGCGGCAACCGCTGGCGCGATTTGTGGCTGAGCCGGCTGGAGAACCAGCCCTTCCTGCTGCCGCTCTGGCTCAGCCACCAGCATCGCGACGCCTATTGGAAGCGCGGCTCGATCTGCGAGGATTTTTCGGCGGTCAAAGCGGCGGTGCTGTCGATCGGCGGCTGGCATGACGGCTACCGCAACACCATCTCCAATCTCGTCACCGGCATCCATTCGCCGGTCAAGGGCATCGTCGGCCCCTGGATCCACAAATACCCGCATTACGCCGGACCCAATCCGGCCATCGGCTTCCTGCAGGAGGCGCTGCGCTGGTGGGACCGCTGGCTAAAGGGTACGGCGACCGGCGTCGAGACCGATCCGGACTACCGCGCCTATGTGATGGACAGCGTGCGGCCGGCTCGCTGGCACCCGGAACGGCCGGGCCGCTGGATCGCGGAACAGGAATGGCCGTCGTCAAACATCAGGGTTGAGGCGATCGAGCTCATTTCGTCAGGCGCTAAGCCTTCGGTCGTCGCTTCGCCGCAGACCTGCGGACTGGCCGGCGGCGAGTATTTCCCCTTCACCTTCGGGCCGGAATTGCCGGGCGACCAGCGGCCCGACGACGCGCTGTCGGTTTGTTTCGACCAGCCGGAACTCACCGAGGCGATCGACATTGTCGGCGCGCCGGAGCTCGCTGTCCGGGTTGCGTCCGACCGGCCCCAGGCCAACATCGCGGTGCGGCTCTGCGACGTGCATCCGGACGGCGCCTCGGAGCTGATCTCCTATGGCGTGCTCAATCTGACCCACCGCGACTCGCATGAGTTCCCGCAGGCGCTAATTCCCGGCGAGACCGTTTCGCCGCGCGTCGTGCTCGACCAATGCGCCTACCGGGTGCCGGCCGGCCACAAATTGCGCATTGCCGTTTCGACCGCCTACTGGCCGATGATCTGGCCATCGCCGGAACCGGTGCGGCTTGATCTGGCGCAGGCCACGTTGAAGCTGCCGCTGCGTCCGCTGGCGAGAGGCGATGAGGTTTCGTTCCCAGAGCCGGAAGGCGCAACGCCCTGGGCGACCGAGACCATCCGGCCGGCGAACTCGGAGCGCCATGTCGACCGCGACGAGAAGACCGGCCTGGTCACACTTTCCATAGCCGACGATTTCGGCGAGGTGCGCGATCTCGACCACGGGCTGGTCAATGGCAGCATCGTGCGCGAGACATGGGCGATCCATCCCGACGATCCGCTGTCGGCCACCGGAGCCACGCATTGGACGCAGACATTGTCGCGCAATGAATGGTCGGTGCGGACCGAAACCTTCGCCGACATGCGCTCGGACGCCCAGAATTTCATCGTCAGCGCCAGAATCGAAGCCTATGAGGGCGAAAAGCTGGTTTTCGAACGCGATTTCGAGCAGGCGATTCCTCGCTCCCTGGTTTGAGCCGGGGCAAGATTGGTCCAAATGCGACGTGCGATTTACGCCACTGCATGTCGCATTCGGTCTTGCCTGCTGCTTTCCCTTACGGTCATTATCTCCTCCAATAGCAAGAAACGACCATAAGGTCGGATACCCAGAGTGAGGAACCATAATGTCCAACGAACTCGACTATCTCAGCCGGCGAGTCGCGGCCGGAAAACTTAGCCGTCGCGACTTTCTCGGTCGCGCCGCTGCGCTCGGCGTCACCGCCACTTTCGCCAACTCGCTGCTCTCCAGCGCCGTGCGCGCGGCCGGCCCGGTCAAGGGCGGCACGCTGAAGGCCGGCCTGCAGGGCGGTGAATCCACCAACAGCCTCGATCCGGCGACCTTCCTCAGCCAGGTTCCGTTCGCCTTCGGCAAGTGCTGGGGTGAAACGCTGGTGGAACTCGCGCCGGGTGGCGGCGTCGAATATCTCATCGCCGAGGAGATCGGCTCCTCGGACGACGCCAAAACCTGGACGATGAAGATCCGCAAGGGCGTCCAGTTCCACAATGGCAAGGAAGTGACGCCGGACGACGTCGTGGCGACGCTGAAGCGCCACAGCGACGAAAAATCCAAGTCGGGCGCGCTGGGCGTCCTGAAGAGCATCGACACCATCAAGGCCGATGGCGGCAATGTCGTGGTCACGCTAAAGGACCCGAACGCCGACCTGCCCTATCTGATGGCGGACTATCACCTGATCATCCAGCCGAATGGCGGCATGGACAAGCCGGATGCCGGCATCGGCACCGGCCCGTACAAGGTCACCGTCAACCAGCCTGGCGTGAAGCATGGCGGCGAACGCTTTGACAATTACTGGCAGGCCGACAAATACGGCCATGCCGACCAGGTCGAGATCATCGTCGTCAACGACCCGACGGCGCGCATGGCCGCGCTCCAGGGCGGCCAGGTCAACATGATCAACCGCGTCGAACCGAAGATCGTCGACCTGGTCAAGCGGCTGCCCGGCGTCACCATCCGCGCCGCCTCGGGCCGGGGCTTCTATCCGTTCAACATGTTCTGCGACACCGCGCCCTTCGACAACAACGACCTCAGGATGGCGCTGAAGCTCGCCATGGATCGCGAGGAGATGCTGACCAAGATCCTGCGCGGCTACGGCGAGGTCGGCAACGACATGCCGGTCAACAAGGCCTATCCGCTGTTCGCAGGCGATTTCGAGCAGCGCAAGTTCGATCCGGAAAAAGCCGCCGCGCTCTACAAGAAGTCCGGCCACAGCGGTTCGATCCTGCTGCGCACCTCCGACGTCGCCTTCCCCGGCGCCGTTGACGCCGCCCAGCTCTATCAGCAGAGCTGCGCCAAGGCCGGCATCAAGATCGAGATCAAGCGCGAGCCGGGCGACGGTTACTGGACGGAAGTCTGGAACAAGCAGCCCTTCTCGCTCTCCTACTGGGGCGGCCGTCCGACCCAGGACCAGATGTATTCGACCGCCTATCTCTCGACCGCCGACTGGAACGACACGCGCTTCAAGCGGCCGGATTTCGACAAGATGGTGCTTGCGGCGCGCGGCGAACTCGACGAAGCCAAGCGCAAGAAGATCTACCGCGACATGGGCGAGATCATGCGCGACGAAGGCGGCCTGATCGTGCCGTTCTTCAACCAGTTCGTCGACGCGACCGGCAAGGGCGTCGAAGGCTGGGTCGACAACCCGGCGCAGGAACTGAGCAACGGCCACGCCCTGATCCAGTGCTGGCTGCAGGCGTGACGAAGGATAAGGAAGGGCCGGCGCCAGCCGGCCCTTCCTGGCATTCATGGCCTGCCTGAAAGGCGGGCACCGTCCCTTCTTCACCATTGCAGGTTGCCGATGTCGTCTCCGATCCTGAGATTGGTCGCTCAGCGTATCTTGCTGGGCATTGTTCTTCTGTTCGCCGTTTCGGTGCTGATCTTCGCCGGCACGCAGATCCTGCCGGGCGACGTCGCCCAGGCGATCCTCGGCCAATCGGCAACGCCGGAGGCGCTGGCGAACCTGCGCGAGCAGCTTGGGCTCAACGACCCGGCATGGCTGCGCTACGTGCACTGGCTCTGGGGCATCCTGCACGGCAACTTCGGCACGGCGCAGTCGAGCGGGCTCGACATTGCAAGCTCGATCGGCACCCGGCTGAAGAACACGCTTTTCCTGGCCGCCTGCGCGGCGATCGTCGCGGTACCGCTGGCGGTCATCCTCGGGCTCATTGCGGTGCGCTATCGCAACGGCTTCGTCGACAAGCTGATCTCCGGCCTGGCGCTGGCCTCGACATCGTTCCCGGAATTCTTCATCGGTTATGTGCTGATCTTCGTGTTTGCCGTGCACTGGCAGATCTTCCCGAGCATCTCGACGGTGGATGACTCCACGCCGTTCCTCGAACGGCTGCAGGCCGTGGTTCTGCCCGCCACCGCGCTCACGCTGGTGGTGCTCGCCCACATGATGCGCATGACGCGCGCGGCGATCCTCAACGTCATGCAGTCGGCCTATATCGAGACGGCCGAGCTCAAGGGGCTGAAACCCTTCGATATCATCCGTAAGCATGCTTTCCCGAACGCGATCGCGCCGGTCGTCAACGTCGTCATGCTCAACCTCGCCTATCTGATCGTCGGTGTCGTGGTGGTGGAGGTGATCTTCGTCTATCCGGGGATGGGACAATATCTGGTCGACCATGTCGCCAAACGCGACGTGCCGGTGGTGCAGGCGGTCGGGCTGATCTTCGCCGCGGTCTACATCTCGCTCAACATCGTCGCCGATATCGCCGCCATCGTGGCCAATCCGCGGCTGAGGCATCCGAAATGACGGGGGCATCCGAAATGACGGGTCGGATGCGGAACGACCAGAGGGGGAACTGAAGCGAATGGCGCTACGACAAATTCCGTTCACCGCCTGGATCGGGCTGATCCTGACCGGCTTCTTTGCGTTCTGCGCCATCTTCGCGCCCTGGGTCGCGCCACATGGCAATGGCGAGATCGTCGGCGACGTGTGGGAGCCGATGTCGGCGGCGCACTGGCTGGGCACTGACAATCTCGGCCGCGATCTCATCTCGCGCATGATCTATGGCGCGCGCATCACCATGGAGATCGCGGTGGCGGCGACGGCGCTGTCCTTCTCGCTGGGCTCGATCCTCGGTTTCTCGGCCGCGGTGTTCGGCGGCTGGTTCGACACGCTGATGTCGCGCTTCGTCGACCTTCTGATGTCGATCCCGACGCTGATCTTCGGCCTCGTCGTGCTCTCGGTGCTGCCGACGAATGCGCTGACGCTGATCCTGGTCATGGGCATCCTCGATTCCACCCGCGTCTACCGCCTGTCGCGCGCGGTCGCCGTCGACATCAACGTCATGGACTTCGTCGAGGCGGCCAAGCTGCGCGGCGAAGGCAAGGCCTGGATCATCTTCCGCGAAATCCTGCCCAATGCGCTGTCGCCGCTGGTGGCAGAGCTTGGCGTGCGCTTCATCTTCGCGGTACTCTTCCTGTCGGCGCTCTCCTTCCTCGGCCTCGGCGTGCAGCCGCCGGATTCGGACTGGGGCGGCATGGTCAAGGAAAACAAGGATGGCATCGTCTTCGGTATTCCCGCGGCGCTGATCCCGGCGGCGGCGATCGCTGTGCTGGCAATCTCGGTCAACCTCGTCGCCGACTGGGTGCTCAACCGCACGACGAGCCTGAAGGGAGGGCGCGGCTGATGGCCGACACCAAGGCAAATTCAGGCAAGCTCCTCGATATCCGCAATCTGCGCATCGAGGCGACCGTCTACCCGCCGGGCGAATCGCCGAAGACGATCACGCTGGTCCACGACGTTTCGCTGACGCTCGAAAAGGGCAAGGTGCTCGGCCTGATCGGCGAATCCGGCGCCGGCAAATCGACCATCGGCCTGTCGTCCATGGCCTATGGCCGCGGCGGCGTGCGCATCACCGGAGGCGAGGTGATCCTCAACGGCCGCGACATCCTGAAAGCCGGCCCCAAGGGCGTGCGGGCGCTGCGCGGGCGCGAGGTGTGCTATGTCGCGCAATCGGCGGCAGCCGCCTTCAACCCGGCGCACAAGCTGATCGACCAGGTGGTCGAAGCCGCCATGCTGCACGGCACCGCGACGCGCGCCGAGGCTGAGAAGCGAGCCGTTGCGCTGTTCAAGAAGCTCAGCCTGCCCAATCCCGAAACGATCGGCGAGCGCTACCCGCACCAGGTCTCCGGCGGCCAGCTGCAGCGCGTGATGACGGCGATGGCGCTATGCTCGGAGCCGGACCTCATCGTCTTCGACGAGCCGACCACGGCGCTCGACGTGACGACGCAGATCGACGTGCTTGCGGCGATCAAGGACGCCATCCGCGACACGCATGTGGCGGCCCTCTACATCACGCATGACCTTGCCGTCGTCGCCCAGGTGTCGGACGAGATCATGGTGCTGCGCCACGGCCGGCTGGTCGAATGGGGCGGCACGCGCCAGATCATCAAGGAGCCGCGCCAGGAATACACCAACGCGCTGGTTTCGGTGCATGAGATCGAGCACCAGGAACAGCAGCCGGGCACGACACCGTTCCTGTCGGTGAAGAATGTGACCGCCGCCTATGCCGGCGGCCATGTGAAGGTTCTGAAGAACGTCTCGGTCGACATTTTTCCCGGCCAGACGCTGGCCGTCGTCGGCGAGAGCGGTTCCGGCAAGTCGACGCTGGCCCGCGCCATCACGGGCCTTCTGCCGCCCGAACAGGGCACCGTCACTTTCGACGGCAGGCCGCTCGCCAACAGGCTGGCCGACCGCCCGAAGGAGGATCTGCGCCAGCTGCAGATGATCTACCAGATGGCCGATGTGGCGATGAACCCGCGCCAGACGGTGGGCACCATCATCGGCCGGCCGCTGGAGTTCTATTTCGGCATGAAGGGGCGCGAGCGCGACAAGCGAGTCGCCGAACTGCTCGACGAGATCGAGATGGGCAAGGGTTTCGTCGACCGCTATCCGGCCGAGCTGTCCGGCGGCCAGAAGCAGCGCGTCTGCATCGCCCGCTCGCTCGCCGCCAAGCCGAAGCTGATCATCTGCGACGAGGTGACCTCGGCGCTCGACCCGCTGGTCGCCAACGGCATTCTCAAGCTCCTGCTCAACCTGCAGCAGGTGGAGAAGGTCGCATATCTCTTCATCACCCATGACCTGGCGACGGTGAAGTCGATCGCCGATTCGATCGCTGTGATGTATCGCGGCGAGGTGGTGCGTTACGGCCCCAAGAGCAAGGTGCTGACGCCGCCTTTCGACGCCTATACAGACCTGCTGCTCTCCTCCGTGCCGGAGATGGAAATCGGCTGGCTGGAGAAGGCGATCAAGGGCCGGCGCATGGAGAGCGCCGGGAATTAAAGCGCGTCACGCTGGACGACATGGGTTGAGCTGGCGTCCTATTCTGCGCTTCTGAGGCTTGGCCTGACCGGCCAGGCCTCGATAAAGATCCCTACCGCAAAATCGCATGGAGCCCGCCCCGTGGCGCTCAAATCCAAACTGCTGCTCATCATCCTCGACGGCGTGCCCTACCGGAACTGGCGCCGGCTGATGGGCAATCTGGAGGGCTGGGCGCAGTCGGGCGAGGCGCAGGTGTGGAAGATGCGTTCGGTGCTGCCGTCGACCTCGGCCTGCTGCTACGCCTCGATCCACACCGGAGTGACGCCGCAGGTGCATGGCATTCTTTCCAACGAGAACCGCTTTCGCGTCACGCAGCCGGATATCTTCTCGGAGGTCAGCAAGGCCGGCGGCAAGACGGGCGCGGTGACCCATTCCTTTTGGTCGGAATTCTTCCGCTCGTATCCGTTCGACCTTGTCGAGGACATGGAGTTCGACGATCCAAGCGGCCCGATCACGCATGGCCGCTTCCACACCATGACCGGCTACAATCTCAAGAACCAGATGACGCCGAGTGACGTCGACCTGTTCGCGACGCTGACCATGCTAGTGAAGCGCCACGGCATCGACTACGGCATCCTGCACACCTGCACGCTGGATTCGATGGGGCATCGCTTCGGCCATGACTGCATCCAGATGGACCATGCCTGCTACGCGATGGACGGCATGTTGGCCGCCTTCCTGCCGCAATGGCGTCAAGCCGGCTATGAAGTGATCGTGACGGCCGACCACGGCCAGACGGATCGCGGCCACCACGGCGGCCATGACGACGAGATGCAGGATTTCGCGCTCTATTATTTCGGGCCTGCGAAAGGCCCCGAGGCCGATACGCTGCTCGACCAGCTGCAGCTCGCGCCGACAGTGCTGAGCCGGCTTGGGGTGGAAATACCCGAGACGATGAAGGCGAAGGTGTTTTTGGTTTAGTTCCCCCTTCCCCCTTGTGGCGAAGGTGTCGCCGAAGGCGACGGATAGGGGATGCTCCAGGGAATGCCAGCGTCTCACTCCCGCTGGAACACCCCTCATCCGTCTCGGCGCTGCGCGCCGATCCACCTTCCCCCACAAGGGGGGAAGGAAAAGCGCCCCTACTGGCAACGCTCCCGTTCTTCAGTTAGCCTCCGAAAATCCTTGGCGGAGGGTGAACCTTTTTGGACCGATCAGCGACAGAGCTTCGAGGAGCCAGGCGGCTCGACCGGCCATGAACGCGGCGACGGAAACCGATCGCGCGCTTGTAGACCGGGTCGCGAAGGGCGACCGGGCCGCCGTTCGGCTCCTGTTCATGCGTCACCACGCGCGGATCTACCGCTTCGTGGCGCGCCAGACGGGATCGGAAATGATGGCCGACGATATCGCAAACGAGGTTTTTCTGGAGCTGTGGAAACAGGCGCCCGGCTTCGAGGGCCGCTCTGAGGTTTCCACCTGGCTGCTCGGCATCGCCCGCTTCAAGGCGTTGTCCATGCTGCGCAAGAAGAAGGAAGACTGGATCGACGACGATGACGCGGCGCAGGTTCCCGACAGTGCCGACACGCCGGAAGTCGTCACCATGAAGGAAGACAAGGCGGCCGCCTTGCGCCGCTTCGTCGATGCCCTGCCGGAAGAACATCGCACGGTGATCGACCTTGCCTATTACCATGGCCAGTCGGTGACCGAGATCGGCGAGGTGCTCGATATTCCGGTGGCGACCGTCAAGACCAGGATGTTCTACGCCCGCAAGAAACTCGGCGAAGCCCTCAAGGCCGCCGGTTACGACAGGGGGTGGCCATGAGCGCCGCTGAAAAGATGTCGCGCCGCGACGAGATGGAAACGCTGCTGCCGTTCTACCTGAACGGCTCGCTGGAAGGCGCCGAGCTGGAGGCCGTCGAGGAATGGCTGGCCACCGATCCGGCGGCGATGGCAGCACTTGGCGAAGCGGAGGCCGAGTTCTCCGGCACCGCCGCCGCCAACGAGGCGATCCGCCCGCCAGCCGATGCGCTCTCCCGCTTCGCCAGGGCGCTCGACGCCGAGGCCGGCCCGGTGCGCGCGCCCGCCGGCCAATCCTGGCTGACGAAAATCTTCGGCCGCGTCACGGCGATGCCCGCCAGCGTCGCCTGGGCGGCCGCCGCTGTTCTGCTGGCGCTTGTCCTGGTGCAGTCCTTCGAACGGCCGGGCGGCAAGGGCAACGACTTCGAGGTGGCCGGCGCTCAGGACGATCTGGCGAAGCTGCCTTTCGCGCTGGTCAAGTTCAAGCCGGATGCCAAGATGGCCGATATCGCCGCCTTCCTCGGCCAGAACGGACTGAAGATCGCCGGCGGCCCGACCGCCGACGGCGTGTTCCACCTGACGATCCCGGCCAGCACGGCGGCCGATTACGACAGGCTCGTCGGCCTTGTTGCCGCCCAGCCTTTCGCGGATACTGTGATCCAGGGAAGGAACCCGGTCGATGGCGGCTAAGGCGGTCATTCTGCATGCGGCGCTCCTTGCGGCGGCGGCTTTTGTCGCCGCGCCTGCGTTTGCGCAGACCAATGATCCCAATCTGACGCAGAAGCAGGTGGACTGCTTGAACCGCACGACAACGGCAGGCAGCGACTGCGATAAGGACGGCGGTGCCAAGAATGGCGAAGGAACGCCAGGCACTGCGGGTGGCGCGGTGTTCCTGCCGGCGCTGATCGTCGATCTGTTCCCGAACCCGCCGGCGAGTGCAGCCCCGCAAGTGCCCGCGCCATCCGGTGGAACATCGTCCTCGAACGGTTCCGCCAACACGCCACCGCCCGCACCGACGCCGAGCGGGCCGGTCACGGTGCCGCAAGGGCTCAACCTGGCTGAACCGCCGCGCGCCATTACCGGCGAATTCGTGCCCGACGAAGTGCTGGTGACGGTCGACGGCGATGCCGGCGTGGTGCAGCAGATCGCCAATTCCTTCGGCTTGCAAGTGCGCTCCCAGCGCCAGTCGCGGCTGCTTGGCTCGACGCTGGTGCGCTTCGGCATCACCGACGGGCGGCCTGTCGGCGTGGTGCTGGCGCAGCTCGCCGCCGATGGCCGCACGCAGCGGCGCGAGCCGAACCATATCTATTCGCTGCAGCAGGCGGCCGGCATCGTGAACTATGCCTTCGACCGGATCGCGCTCGATTCAAAACAGGCGAGCGGCGAGAATGTGCGCGTCGCCGTCATCGACACCGGCATCGACGATACCAATCCCGCGCTGAAGGGCGTCATCGCCGAACAATATGACGCCATGCCCAACGTGCCGATCGAGAAGCGCGACCACGGCACCTCTGTCGACGGGCTGATCGCCGGTGTCGGTCCGCTGGAAGGCATGGCGCCGGGCGCGAAAATCTATCACGCGCGGGCCTTCGAAGGCGGCAAGTCGACCATGGACGTCATCCTGTCGGCGCTGGACTGGGCGGCCGAACAGAATGTGCGCATCATCAATATGAGCTTCGTCGGTCCGAAGAACGACCTGCTCGGCATCGCCTGCCGCAATGCACGCGCCGAGGGCATGGTGCTGGTGGCAGCCGCCGGCAATAACGGCCCGAAGGCGCCCTACGGCTACCCGGCCGCCTTCGACGGCGTGATCGCCGTGACGGCGACCGACGCCAAGGACGGGCTGATGCCGCAGGCCAATCGCGGCGCTTACGTGTTCATCTCGGCGCCTGGCGTAGAGATGGTGGCGCCGAGCGGCGCCGGGTCGGACGTGGTGACCGGCACATCCTTTGCGGCTGCAATCGTGTCCGGCGCCATCGCCAATCTGATCCACGCCACGCCGGAACGCTCGGCCGACGACATCGAGAAAGCGCTGGCGGCAACGGCCAAGGATCTCGGGCCAAAAGGGAGGGACAATGACTTCGGCTATGGATTGATCGACACGAAGGCGGCGGGAGCGGCGAGGGAATGAGCTCGTCAATAAATTGGCTGCCGGGTTACCGACACCTCGCTTATGCTGATGCGGCGGCCTGCTCGACGCCAGTTGCTTGGGCTTTGTGAGCAAGGCCGAGCGTCTCCCGAACGGCCCGAAGCACCTCGTCCGCCAGCGCCGGATCTGTTTTTGCGACGGCGCGAGATGCTGCGATAGCGCCAATCTCGGCAGCTACGGCAGCAACGGCGAGACGGCGTTTCTCAAATGCGGGAATCGCCGGCTCAAGCGAACGCTGAAGCGTCGCTGCCATTTCCTCAAATGCACGCGTAAAGCTGGCGCTGACGGCGCCGTCCTGCCGCCCAACTTCACTTGCGGAAGCGGCCATCGGACAAGCGGTTTCGACTCTGTCGCGCATATTCGTTGAAAGATATCCATCGAGGTATTCCTCGAAGGTGGGACAGCCATCACCGGCCCAAGCCCGGGTATCAGCCATGTTTCCCGCGAAGCCGTGGGAAAACGCAGCCGCCGCCAGCTCATCCTTCGAGGAGAAATGCGCGTAAAGCGCCCCGTGCGTCAGTCCGGCCTCCTTGGCGACTTCCGCCACACCGACGCCGTCTATGCCCCGTTTACGGAACAGCCTGCTCGCCGCCTGCAACAGAGCGTGCCGGTTCTCCGCAGCTTTTTCCTTCGAAACACGCATTTCCAGGTTCCAATCCAACTGTCACGAACTTTTTAGTTGCGATCGCCATCAAAGTCAAATAGATGCCGGACATCGCTTTTTGATTGCGATCGCAACCAATGGAGAAACAGGCATGCGTTACAAACTTTTCGGGAAGCACACGGGACTTCGGGTCTCTGAACTCGTGCTCGGAACCGGTAGCTTCGGGACGGGCTGGGGACATGGCGCTGAGCCCGAGGAGGCCCGTCGCATCTTCGACGCCTATGCGGATGCCGGCGGCAACTTCATCGATACGGCCAACGGCTATCAGTTCGGTCAATCCGAGGAAATCCTGGGCGATCTGCTGGCCCGGCGGCGCGACGATTTCGTGTTGGCGACCAAGTTCACCATGCGGACGGACCCCGCAGCCGGTATTCTCGTCACGGGCAATAGCCGCAAGGCCATGGTCTCATCGGTCGAGGCGAGCCTCAAGCGGCTCAAGACCGATCGCATCGATCTCTATTGGGCTCACATGTCGGACGGAGTCACGCCGGTCGAAGAAGTCGTGCGCGGCTTTGACGATCTCGTCCGGGCCGGCAAGATCCTTTATGCGGGCCTTTCCGACTTTCCCGCCTGGCGGGCGGCGAGGGCCGTCACCATTGCGGAATTGCGCGGAGCCGCCCCTATTGCAGGCCTTCAGGTGGAGCACAGCCTCGTCGAGCGAACGACCGAACTGGAACTCCTGCCTGCCGGGCAAGCGCTCGGCCTCGGCATCGTGGCCTGGTCGCCGCTTGGCGGCGGCATGTTGACCGGGAAGTACCGCAAAGGCGAGAAAGGCCGCGCGGAGGGTTTCGGCGGCAGGGTATTCCAAGCCGAAGATTCCGCGCAGCGCACTGCCATTCTCGACACCCTGATCGCGGTTGCGAAGGACGCCGGAGTCACGCCCAGTGAAATCGCCATCGCCTGGGTTGCGGCCAAGGGCTCGCTCCCGATCATTGGACCACGCACGCTGGCTCAGCTCGAAAACAACCTGGCTGCGGCAAAAGTAACGTTGTCGCCGGAGCAAATTGCACGCCTTGATGAGGTGAGCGCGACGCAACCGATCTTCCCCTATACCGTGCTCGATGATCCCGAGACCAGGCAGGGCTTCACGGGTGGCAAGGCCGACCGCTTCGACGTGCCGGCCGAAGCTGTCGCCTGAGGTATCCGCCTGCCCCTGCGCGCCGGCCTGGAATACCAGGCCGGCGCCCCGGCCACTGACCCTCGCACCACCAGTTGCACGCTGCCAGGCGCCTGGCGACGCGGGGCGCGCCGGGGAGCCGAAGCGCGACGTGGACAGCGGCACCTAGAATTCTCCGGCCTGCTTGATACAAGGCGGCGGAGGTTGCCAAGGATTGATCCTTGGCCACAGCGCTTACAGGGCCGGACCCAACCGGACAGGGCTGCCATCGTAGAAGCGCTGCAGCCGAAAGCGGCTGAGGTCGTGGCCGGTGTTGTTTCCCTGGATCATGTCGGAAACGACGCGGCCCATGCCGGGCCCGATGCCGAAGCCGTGGCCGCTCATTCCGGTCGCGACGAAAAGACCGGCGATCGCCTGGACCCGATCCACGACGGGGACGACGTCGGGCATGGCGTCGATCATGCCGCCCCAGCCGACCTTCAAGCAGGCTTTCTCGAACTGGGGAAACAGCTGTTTGAAATTGCGTTCGATCGCACGCAGCCGGGCCGGTTCGGGGGCTGGGTTGAGCACCCGCATTCTCTCGAAAGGAGTCTCTGAATCCGGCGCCCAATCGCGCGGCGTCGACCAGCCATCCGGGTAGCCTGACGGAGCGTACGGAAAATAACGCGCTCCGAGCGGATCGTTCCTGAGGGCGGGAATGTATTTGGTGGCGTGCCGGAATGCGTCGGGCCCCAGGTAGAGCAAGTGGCTGCCGCCTCCGGCGAGCGTGTATCCGCCATCCTGCCTGCGCCTGAAGGCGATGTGATCGTCGGCGGCCGCGCCCGCATAGATCTCAGGCAGAGGCTCCGTCGCGGCCACGGTGACGCGGACGCTGAGCTGGGGGATGGACACGCCGTGCCGCGCCAGGAACAGGGAGGACCAGGCGCCGCCCGCGACCAGCACCGTGGAGGTCTCGATATATCCCGCCTCGGTCCACACGCCCTTGATCCTGCCGGCCGCGATGTCGAGGGTTCGCGCCGCGCAGTTCTCCACGATCCTGGCGCCTTTTCGCGCGGCGAGCCTGGCCAGCGCAGGAACTGCCAACCAGGGTTCCGCGCGCATGTCGGAGGGCGTCGTCATCGCGCCCTTGAACCTGCGCGACATGCCGGTGATGAGTTTCGCGGTTTCGTCCACATCCAGGAGACGCGTGTCGAGGTCATGAGCCGCGGCGATCTTCATGAACGCTTCGAAGTCGGCCATGTCCTTGTCGGCGTTCGCCAGATAAGTCACGCCAGTTTGGGTGAGTCCGATGTCCTCGCCGCTTTCCTCGGCCAGCTGCCGCCACAGGCGGATAGCCTCGATGACGATCGGCAGTTCGTCCGCGTCCCGTCCCTGCTTTCTGATCCAGCCCCAGTTTCGCGAGGACTGCTCGGCGGCGACGCGGCCTTTTTCCAGCAGCGTCACCGGGATGTTTCGGGAGGCGAGGAACAGGGCCGTCGTTACGCCGATGACACCGCCACCGACGATCACCACCTCCGACGTCTTCGGCGGCGGGCCTGGATGTTGGATCGGATCCGCTTCGGTAAACGGGAATGCGTGCAAAAGGCGCACCTGAAGGACTGGCTGACGACTCTGACTTACCCGTTGCCACCTTCCAAAATCAGGAGCAGACGCAGGCAGACCGTTGTCCCACGGGAGTAAATGCAGCCCATGAAGGAGGCGGCAGGTGAAGCCATTGGATCCTGCCCCCTATACCGGCGCCCTTGCTACCGTTGGAAGCCCAGCTTCACCAGCGGCCGTAGTTGGCTCTATGCACCCTTCACGATCCTCGGCTTGGTCGGCCGGCGGGATTGAACCGCACCCTCGAGAACCAAGGCCAACCGCTTCTCGTCTTCGATGGCGCGATCGACCGCCTCAATTTGCTCTTGAAGCGCCTTCAGTTGCGCGCCGTAGCTGGAGCCATCGCTGTCCCCGATCTGAAAGCCACTTGCCCGCATCGCGTCGCGAGTGTGGTGCACATTTCGGACGCCTTCGCGTCGAGTCGCGACCAGGATTTCCCTGAACTCTTCAAGACGTTCAACGTGAGTGCGGGTCATTGGGTTCTCCTATTCGTCGTCATCGTTGCCGGCGGCGCTTTGAACGGCCAACTTTTGGCGCAGAAGGGCTAGAGACTACAGGAGATACTCTCGACAAAGCATGAGTGCGGAAGCTCAAATTTGAACGTCTTGCAATAAGGTGGGGCCTGGCAGGCGGAAATTGGCTTAGTCTGCGATCGATCCATCGCGCGCTCGTCTTTTCAGCTGAGCGCGCCACGGTCCGGCTGGTGAATCTGACCCTAGACCGGGGCCCCTGCCACCGATCCCCGCACCACCAGATCGACCGGCCAGACCTCGCCGCGCGCTCCCTCCTCCAGCCCGGAAATCCGCGCCGCAAGGCGCTCGGCGACGCGGGCGCCGGCAAGGCGGATCGAGGAGCGCGTGGTCGACAGCGGCACCGGGAAATTCTCCGGCCGCAGCCAGGGGAAGACGTCGTCATGGGCGACCAGCGACAGGTCGCCGGGGATGGTGAGGCCAAGATCGCGCACGGCGCGCACCACGCCCAGCGCCATGATCAGGCTGGAGCAGGCGATCGCCGTCGGCGGGTCGCTGTCCTCGAGCAGGCGGCGGGCGGCTCGATAGCCGTTTTCCTCGGTCATAGTCAGCGAGCAGACATGGCGCTCACCAAGCATCAGCCCGCTCGCGGCAAGCGCCCGGCGCATGCCGCGCTCGCGGTGGATGGCGAAGGTCTCGCGGTCATTGCCGTTGATCAGCGCCAGGCGCTTGTGGCCGAGTTGGACGAGCAGCCGCCCCGCCTCGTGGAAGGCGCCCTCATTGTCAATGTCGAGATAGGGATAATCGAAATCGAAGCCTTCGCTGCGGCCGTGGACGATGAAGGGGATGCCCAATTTGTTGACCAGCGCCAGCCGCTTGTCCGCCGGCCTCGGCGCGGAGAGGTAGACGGCATCCACCTGCCGGTTGGCGACGATGCGGCGGTAGGTGGTCTCCTCATCGTCGGCATCGGCGGGCGACAGCACGAGATCAAGCTCGTGCGAGCGGGCGTAATCGCCGAGGCCGGAGAGGAATTCGACAAAATGCGGATCGATGTCGACGGATGCACCCGTCGGCAGCACATAGCCGATCATGCCCGACTTGCCGGTGGCGAGGCGGCGTGCGGATGGGTTCGGCCGGTAGCCGTGGCGCTTGGCGGCGTCCATCACCCGGCGCCGGGTTTCTTCACTGACCTCGGGGTAGCCGTTCAGCGCCCGGCTGACCGTGGTCTGCGAAAGCGACAGCATGTGCGACAGTTGCTTGAGGTTCATCGGAGGCCTCCGGTCCCAAAGCGCTTTCAATTTCAATCGATCCGATGATGACTGGCGCAATCGCCAGACGACATGACCTTAGAGCTGCATCGACCGTGTTTGAAGCCAAAATTGCTGCTGCAGCGCCAAAAAAGCTTGCTGCACTGCACTTTCTTAGAGCATTCGGTGCTTTTTAAATCGATTAGCAACATGAGCCTCTTGACTTCAAGGTGATTCAATGGCGAGATCAAGTTAGCCAAAGCGCTTTGGAACACTCTTCGAAAGGTTGCGGTTGCCTTCTCGCTGAGTCACAGTTCCGTGGGCGTCGGCGGACGAAATGGAGGTTTCGTCCGAACTGTCTCAACACTGGGAGGACTGCGATGAAGAAAATGCTTCTCTTGGGTGCGGCGTTCGCTGCGCTCACCCTTGGCCTGCCGGCACATGCCGAACTGAAGTTCAAGCCGGGCGAGGATTCGAAATTTCACTGGGCGAATTACGACGACCTCAAGAAGGTCGACCTCAAGGGCGAAACACTGACGATCTTCGGGCCGTGGCGCGGCGAGGATGAGACGCTTGTGCGTTCGGTCCTCGACTATTTCCAGGAAGCCACCGGCGCGGAGGTCAAATATTCCTCGTCCGAGAACTATGAGCAGCAGATCGTCATCGACACCCAGGCCGGCAGCCCGCCCAACATCGCCGTCCTGCCGCAGCCTGGCCTGATCCAGGACCTCGCTTCCAAAGGCGTGCTGACCCCGCTCGGCGACGACGTCGCCGCCTGGATCAAGGAAAACTACGCCGCCGGCGATTCCTGGGCCAAGCTCGGCACCTATACGGGCAAGGACGGCAAGTCCGGCTTCTACGCCTTCCCCTATAAGATCGACGTGAAAGGCCTGGTCTGGTACTCGCCGGATAATTTCGAGGAGGCCGGTTACAAGGTTCCGAAGACGCAGGAGGAACTTGCCGACCTCGAGAAGAAGATCGTCGCCGATGGCGGCAAGCCGTGGTGCATCGGACTGGGTTCGGGCGGCGCTACCGGCTGGCCGGCGACCGACTGGGTCGAGGACATCATGCTGCGCACGCAGCCGCCGGAGGTCTACGACAAGTGGACGAAGAACGAGATCCCGTTCACCGACCCGGCCGTGGTCAACGCCATCGACATCTTCGGCAAGATAGCAACCGACGACAAGATGGTGGACGGCGGCGCCAAGGCGGTCGCGGCGACCGACTTCCGCGACAGTCCGAAGGGCCTCTTCACCGTGCCGCCCAAATGCTACATGCACCATCAGGCGTCGTTCATCCCGTCCTTCTTCCCGGAAAACGTGAAGCTCGGCCAGGATGCGGACTTCTTCCCCTATCCGCCCTACGCCTCCAAGCCGGAACTGGGCACGCCGCTGGAAGTCGCCGGAACGCTGGTGATGATCACCAAGGACTCCAAGGCCTCGCGCGAGTTCATCAAGTTCCTGCAGATGCCGCTCGCGCATGAATTGTGGATGGCGCAGAAGAGCTTCGTTACCCCGTTCAAGGCGGCCAACAAGGACGCCTATGGCAGCGACGCGCTGAAGAAGCAGGGCGAGATCCTGGTCGGGGCCACGACGGTGCGGTTCGACGGCTCCGACCTGATGCCCGGCAAGGTCGGCGCGGGCTCGTTCTGGACCGGCATGATCGACCTGGTCGGCGGCAAGTCCGCCCAGGACGTCGCCGCCGACATCCAGAAAAGCTGGGATGCAATCAAGTAGCCATCCGGCAAACAGGCCGCCGCGCGCGGCGGCCATTTGTTGTTACGCAATTCCGGGCGGAAAGCCGTTACACACTTTTCCTGGAATTGCTCTGACATCCTCCTCATCCTCCACCCGGATCCGGGCTACGGCCCGGATCCGACCGGCAGCGCACGCCGGAAGCCTTCGCATCTCGGTTGTTCCGAATAACTCATGAAGTCGGTGCATGCGGCCGCCAGCATTGCCTGGTCGGTCATGCGCAGGGAGAGGGACCCATGGCGGCTCAGATTTTCTCGGCCATTTTCGTCATCATCATCGGCGTCGGCGGCTGTGTCGCCTATTTCTGGGGCGCCAACAAACTGCTCGATCTGGTCTTCCCGTCACGCGGCGTCTCAGGCAGCGCCGCTGTCGACAATCTGCGCCGTCAGGGCCTGGTGCGGCCCTGGCTGTTCGTTGGCCCGGCGATGATCATCCTCACCATCTATCTGATCTACCCGGTCATCGAGACGCTGCGGCTCTCCTTCCTCGATCGCGGCGGCGAGAATTTCGTCGGCCTCGCCAATTACCAGTGGGCGTTCGGCGACCATGATTTCCGCAACTCGATCTTCAACAACATCCTGTGGCTGGCAGTGGTGCCTGCGGCCTGCACCTTTCTCGGCCTGATCATCGCCGTGCTCACCGACAAGATCTGGTGGGGCACGATCGCCAAGAGCCTGATCTTCCTGCCGCTGGCGATCTCCTTCGTCGGCGCCAGCGTGATCTGGAAATTCATCTACGAGTATCGCGGCGAGGGCCAGGTGCAGATCGGCCTGCTCAACGCCATCATCCAGTATTTCGGCGGCCAGCCGCAGGTGTGGATATCGCTGCCGTTCTGGAACAATTTCTTCCTGATGATCATCCTGATCTGGATCCAGACAGGTTTTGCGATGGTCATCCTGTCGTCGGCGCTGCGCGGCATCCCGGAAGAGACCCTGGAAGCGGCGGTCATCGACGGCGCCAATCCGTTCCAGATCTTCTGGAAGATCATGGTGCCGCAAATCTGGGGCACCATCGCGGTGGTGTGGACCACCATCACCATCCTGGTGCTGAAAGTGTTCGACATCGTGCTGACCATGACCAACGGCCAATGGAACAGCCAGGTGCTGGCCAATCTGATGTTCGACTGGATGTTCCGCGGCGGCGGCGATTTCGGCCGCGGCGCTACGATTGCCATCATCATCATGATCGCGGTCATACCGATCATGATCTGGAACATCCGCCAGGCCAACAAAGAGACGGGAGGGCATTGAGATGGCCGCGTCCACCGGAAAGTCCTTCGCCAGCCGCTTCGGCGTTCATATCGCCGTGCTGGTCTTCGTGGTCATCTGGACCATCCCGACACTCGGCATCCTCGTCTCGTCGCTGCGCGACAAGGACCAGATCATCGCGTCGGGCTGGTGGAATTCCTTCGCCAGTTCCAGCCAGACCGAGGCCGGACGGCTGCCGGCCGCCTCGGCGCAGACGCAGAAGGACGGCAAATATGTCATCGAGGGCAATGTCTTCGGCGACGGCGCCAAGCGCGACATCAGCGCCTTTGGTGTCAAGGCGGCGGCGCCGACGCAGTACAAGGCCGGCACGGCGGCCGATCTCGGCGACGGCGTCACCTTGCAGGTGAATGAGGATGGCAGCTTCGTGCTCGCCTCGCCGAAGCCATTCGAAGGCGACCGCGGCCAGCGCGTCTATTACGCCTCCTCGGCGCCGCCGAAATTCACCACCGAGAACTACGATGCGGTGCTGTTTTCCGAAGGCATCGGCCGCTCCTTCATGAACTCGCTGACGGTGACCATTCCCTCGACGGTGATCCCGATCCTGATCGCAGCCTTCGCGGCCTATGCGCTTGCCTGGATGCGGTTTCCGGGCCGTGCGCTTCTGATCGCCGTGATCATCGGCCTGCTGGTCGTGCCGCTGCAGATGTCGCTGATCCCGCTGCTCAAGCTCTACAACGGCGTCGGCACCTTCTTCGGCGTGCCGTCCAAGACCTATCTCGGCATCTGGCTGGCGCATACCGGCTTCGGCCTGCCCTTCGCCATCTACCTGCTCAGGAGCTACATCGCCGGCCTGCCGCGCGAGATCATGGAATCGGCGCGCATCGACGGCGCCAGCGATTTCGAGATCTTCGTCAAGATCGTGCTGCCGCTGTCGTTCCCGGTGCTTGCCTCCTTCGCCATCTTCCAGTTCCTGTGGGTATGGAACGATCTTCTGGTGGCGATGGTTTTCCTCGGCACGGCGCCCGATCAGATCGTGCTGACGGCCAAGCTCAACGCGCTGCTCGGCTCACGCGGCGGCAATTGGGAGATCCTTACGACTTCGGCATTCATCACCATCATCGTGCCGCTGATCGTGTTCTTCTCGCTGCAGCGCTATTTCGTCCGCGGGCTGCTTGCCGGCTCGGTGAAAGGAGGTTGAAGACATGCAATCGGCTTTGAAGGCGACTTCGAGACCAGACCCCGCCCCAGACCCTGCCATCGACCGCGACTGGTGGCGGGGCGCGGTGATCTACCAGATCTATCCGCGCTCCTACCAGGACTCCAACGACGACGGCATCGGCGACCTGAAAGGCATCGTGCAGCGCTTGCCCTACATCGCTTCGCTCGGCGTCGACGCCATCTGGATCTCGCCCTTCTTCAAATCGCCGATGAAAGATTTCGGCTATGACGTCTCCGATTACTGTGACGTCGACCCGATGTTCGGCACGCTCGCCGATTTCGACGCGCTGGTGACGGAGGCGCACCGGCTGGGGCTCAAGGTGATGATCGACGAGGTGCTGTCGCACACCGCCGACATCCACCCCTGGTTCAAGGAAAGCCGATCCAGCCGCAACAATCCGAAGGCCGACTGGTATGTGTGGGCGGACGCCAAGCCCGACGGCACGCCGCCCAACAACTGGCTGTCGATCTTCGGCGGTTCGGCCTGGCAGTGGGACACCAGCCGCCAGCAATATTACATGCACAATTTCCTGGCCGAGCAGCCCGATCTCAACTTCCACAATGCTGAAGTTCAGGACGCGCTGCTCGACATCACCCGCTTCTGGCTGGAGCGCGGCGTCGACGGCTTCCGGCTGGATACGATCAATTTCTATTTCCACAGCCAGGGGCTGGAGGACAATCCGCCACTGCCGCCGGAACAGCGCAACGACCAGACCGCGCCCGCGGTCAACCCGTACAACTACCAAGACCATATCTACGACAAGAGCCGGCCGGAAAACCTCGGCTTCCTCGAGCGCTTCCGCGCGCTTCTCGACGAATATCCGGCGCAGGCCGCCGTCGGCGAGGTCGGCGACTCCCAGCGCGGCCTTGAAGTGGTCGCCGCCTACACCGCCGACGGCAAGCGCGTGCATATGTGCTATTCCTTCGACTTCCTGGCGCCGGAGAAGATCAGCGCGGCGAAAGTGCGCGCGGTGCTGGAGGCGTTCGGCACGGTGGCCAGCGACGGCTGGTCGTGCTGGGCCTTCTCCAACCACGACGTGATGCGGGTCGCCTCGCGCTGGGCCGCCAACGAGGCGGACCCGACCGCCTATCTCAAGGTGATCTCGGCGCTGCTGATGTCGTTGCGCGGGTCGGTCTGCATCTATCAGGGCGAAGAGCTCGGCCTTGGCGAGGCCGAGCTGAAATTCGAGGACCTGCAGGATCCCTACGGCATCCGCTTCTGGCCGGAGTTCAAGGGCCGTGACGGCTGCCGCACGCCGATGGTGTGGGAAGCGGCCGCCAAGAATGGCGGCTTCTCGGCGGCGAAACCCTGGCTGCCGGTGCCGGGAAGGCACCTGTCGCAGGCCGTCAACGTGCAACAGGGCGACGCCAGCTCGCTGCTCGAGCACTACCGCCGCTTCCTCGCCTTCCGTCGCCAGCACCCGGCGCTGGCCAAGGGCGAGATCGACTTTATCGCAAGCGACGGCGATACCGTCGCCTTCACGCGCCGCGAGGGCAGTGAGCGGATCGTCTGCGCCTTCAACCTCGGCAGCAAATCCGCCGAAATCGATCTCGGCCAAGGCGCGCTGCAGCCCTTGCCCGGACATGGCTTTTCGGGACAGACTGGCAGCGGGCCGGTCCGCCTCGGCGGATACGGCGCCTGGTTCGGGCGCATCGACTGAACTTCTAAGACAGCAATCAACGGGAGGAGACAAACATGGCCGATGTCACGCTGAACCAGGTGAAGAAGTCATACGGCAACCTCAACATTCTCCACGGCATCGACCTCGACATCAAATCGGGAGAGTTCATCGTCTTCGTCGGGCCATCGGGCTGCGGCAAATCCACCTTGCTGCGGTCGATCGCGGGGCTCGAGGAGATCACCGGGGGCGAGTTGAAGATCGATGGCGAGGTGGTGAACGACGTGCCGCCGTCGAAGCGCGGCATCGCCATGGTGTTCCAGTCCTATGCGCTCTATCCGCACATGACGGTCTACGACAACATGGCCTTCTCTATGAAGATCGGCAAGGAAAGCAAGGCGGAGATCGACAAGCGGGTGCGGCAGGCGGCGGAAATCCTGCAGCTGACCAAATATCTCGACCGCCTGCCCAAGGCGATGTCGGGCGGCCAGCGCCAGCGCGTCGCCATCGGCCGCGCCATCGTGCGCAACCCGAAAGTGTTCCTGTTCGACGAGCCGCTTTCGAACCTTGACGCAGCGCTGCGCGTCGCCACCCGCATCGAGATCGCCAAGCTGAAGGAATCGATGCCGAACACCACGATGATCTACGTCACCCACGACCAGGTCGAGGCGATGACGCTGGCGGACCGCATCGTGGTGTTGAAGGAAGGAGTTGTCGAGCAGGTCGGCACGCCGATGGAGCTCTACAAGCGGCCCGGCAATCTGTTCGTCGCCCAGTTCATCGGCTCGCCGGCGATGAACATATTGCCGGCGAAGATCGAGAAAGCCGGCAACCCGACCGTGGTCAGCCATGTCGGCGACCGCAAGGCGACGGTGCCGATCGCGACGCCTGCCTCGGCGAATGGCGCCGCGGTCAGCTTCGGCGTGCGGCCGGAGGATCTCTTGATCGCCACCGGTTCCGATTACCTCTTCGAGGGCAAGGTCGACTATATCGAGCAGCTCGGCGAGGTTCAGCTCGTCTATATCGATATCGGCCGCGCCGACCTGCCGCTGGTCGCCAAGCTGCCGGGCAATGTCGAGGTCAAGCGCGGAGAGACACTGCGGCTCAACGCCAGCGCCGGCGATCTGCATATCTTCGACGCCGACGGCCATTCCTTCACGCTGCATCGCGAAGAAGCGAAGGCGGCCTGAGCGGACAGAGCCGCCACGGCAAAGAAAAAAGCGGCGGGCCTTGGCCCGCCGCTCCTGTTTTAAATCACGGTCGGCTGTTAACGATTGCCGAAGTGATCGCGGTCGCTGCCCTGCGGCGCCGACTTCTGCGCGTCGCCCGAGTTCAGCAGCTTGTAGACCGGCGAACCGGTGCCGATCGACGAGGTGCGGGTCGTATCCACGGCCGGAGCCGGCTGGTTGACGCCGCTGTTGTTGTAGTTGTCGCTGCCCGCAAAAGCGGCCGTGGAAACGGCCACGAGAGCCGCGGTGGCAAGAACGATCTTTTTCATCTTAGGGACTCCTGAATTTCTTGATCCGACCGAGACGACGGGCAAGCCGGTCGCCGGTTCGACGTCGGCTGTTAGTTGTTACCGAAAAGGTTGCGGTCGGCGCCCGTGGTGACAGGCTTCTGTTCAGCCGGTTCGGACTTGCGGACCGAGGCCGTGTAAGAAGAGTCGACGGTGGCCGCCGGCTGATTGGCAGCCTGCGAGTTGTAATTATCGCTACCGGCAAAGGCGCTGCCCGAAATGGCCAGAAGGGCGGCGGCAGTGAGAACAATCTTTTTCATTTTTGCTACTCCAGTATTTTTATTCCGTCCGTCTAGCGGCGTGTCTTGGGAATGAAATCGCGTCGTTCGGACAGCGCTCATTTGGGTAAGCCGATCGCCGGATTCCAATCACGAAGTTTTTTCGTCTGGACCATGAATCCGCATCTTGAAGTTTTTGATAAGCATGCCTATGACCACATTTTTACTCAGTTTTATCAATGGTTTATGCGATCTATGCAGTTGGCTCACCAAGTGTGTCGGAGCGCCAACGTTCACAGCGCTCTGCACGCACCGTCAACAGAAACGAACCGTTCGGTTCGATTTTAGAATCTGCTAATAGTCACTTTTTGATACTGTTAACCATCCAAGGCCTCCCGAACCTCGTCCCCGGAAGCGGGGGCAAGGCGAAAAAGACGGGAACCGGCACCGTGAATACGGCGTCCATTGTCGCGCCGCATGGATGCGATGTCGTTTTCATGCCGACGGGAAACCGGCTGTCGTGGTTAGATCAGGCCATCTCAGGTGCCGCTTCGTCGCGACGACGCGGAGAATTGGGAAGCCGGTCGAAATCCGGCGCTGCCCCCGCAACGGTGGTGGAGTGAAGTCGCAACGGGAGACCACTGGGCCATGGGCCTGGGAAGGTGTTGCGACTGCCCGCGAGGGCAACTCCAAAGCCCGGAAACCAGCCCGAGACATTTGGAACTCGACTGATCGCGGTGGGCGGTCAAGAGGCGGACGGCGCGCGCCCGGCCCTGCCGGTGGCGGTCGTTCTTCTCCATCACCACCAGTTCAGTCCTTGATGCGAGGACAGGACATGGATGCGCGTAACGACATGCTGAGGCTCCTGCAGAGCCGTAAGCCGGGCTACTCGCTTGAGCAGCCCTTCTATACCGATCCCGATTATTTCAAGCTCGACATGGAGCTGATCTGGTATCGTGACTGGTTGTTCATCGGCCATGATTGCGAGCTGCCGAAACCAGGCAGCTACATCACCGTCCAGGTCGGCGACTATCCGGTGGTGCTGGTCCGCGACCAGAAGGGAAGGATCAACGCTTTCCACAACTCCTGCCGGCATCGCGGCAGCCGCGTGTGCAACACGGACAAGGGCACCGCCGCCAAGCTGGTCTGTCCTTACCATCAGTGGACTTACGAGCTCGACGGGCGGTTGCTGTTTGCGCGCCAGATGGCGGAAGGGTTCGACAAAGGCCAGTTCGGCCTGAAGCCCGTGGCCTGCGAAAGCGTCGGCGGCTACATCTTCATCTGCCTGGCAAAGGAGCCTGCCGACTTCGCGCCCATGCGCGCCATGATCGAACCCTATCTCCTGCCGCACCGGCTGAGCGAGGCGAAGGTCGCGTTCGAATCGACGATCGTCGAGAAGGGCAACTGGAAGCTCGTCTGGGAAAACAACCGCGAATGCTATCATTGCGCCGGCAACCATCCGGAACTGTGCAAGACTTTTCCGGAAGCGCCGACGGTGACAGGCGTGCAAGGCGCCGACAGCGATCCGGAAATGCTTGCGCACTGGGCGAAATGCGAGGCGGCGGGTCTGCCGAGCCGGTTCCGGATCGATCCGGCCGGGCAATACCGCGCAACGCGCGCGCCGCTGCTGCGCGACGCCGTCAGCTACACGATGAGCGGCAAGCGCGCCGTGACGAAAAACCTGTCCGCCGGCGTCGCCACCGACCGTATCGGCACGTTGATGCATTACCACTACCCGACCACGTGGAACCATATCCTCATCGACCACGCCGTCACCTTCCGTGTGCTGCCTATCAGCGCCACCGAGACCGCGGTGACGACGAAATGGCTGGTCCACAAGGACGCGGTGGAAGGCGTCGACTACGATCTGGCAGAGCTCACCCATGTCTGGACCGAGACCAACGATCAGGACCGCCGCATCGTCGAGGAAAACGCGCTCGGCATCCTGTCGCCGGCCTACGAGCCTGGTCCCTATTCCGAGCTGCATGAGGGCGGCGTCATCCAGTTCGTCGAGTGGTACGCCTCCTTCATCGGTCCGCGCCTTGCCGAAGGCGGTCGCCCGGCGCTGCGCAGCGTCGCCTGAAGGCCGAGGAGGTGAATGCGATGACGGATCTCGGCCTCTATCGCCATCTCGACGAGATGGCGCCGTGGAACGACAGGCTGCAGGTGCTGGAAGTGATCGGCGTCAGCGACGAGGCGCCGCAGGTGAAGACGTTCACCTTCCGCTCCGACAATCAGACCTGGTTCCGCTACAAGCCGGGGCAGTTCGTGACGCTGGAATTGCCGACGGCCGACGGACCGCTAATGCGCACCTACACGTTGTCGTCCTCGCCGTCGCGGCCGTTCTCGATCGCAGTGACGGTGAAAGCGCAAGCCGGAAGCGTCGGCACGCGCTGGATGTTCGACAATCTGAAGCCCGGCGTCCATGTGAAGGCCTACGGGCCGGCCGGCGATTTCTCGCTGCACAGCCATCCGGCGGCCAAATATCTGTTCATTTCGGCCGGATCCGGCGTCACACCGATGATGTCGATGCTGCGCTGGCTGAACGACTGCGCGCCCTGGACCGATGTCGGGTTCGTCAACTGCGCGCGCCGGCCGGAAGAGATCATCTTCCGCAAGGAGCTCGAACTGCTCGGCAGCCGCATGCCCGGCCTGTCACTCGGCTTCATGATCGAGGAGCGGTCGAGTCGCGAGGGCTGGTTCGGTCATATGGGCCGCATCGACGCGATCCGGCTGCCGCTTCTGGCACCTGATTTCCGCGAACGGGAAATCTTCTGCTGCGGGCCCGACCCTTTCATGCGTGCCGTGCGACAGATGCTGGAGGCCGCCGGCTTCGACATGAGCCGCTACCATCAGGAGAGCTTCGCGGCGCCGGCCGTGGAAGCAGTCCCGGCGCCGTTCGCGATGCCGGCCGGCGAGGACGCCCAGCCGCCCGCCGAAGCGGTGACGCCGGTCCGCTTTTCGCTTTCAAACGTCGATGCGGAATGCGTCGCCGGACAGACCGTGCTGCAGACGGCGCGCTCTTCAGGCGTCAGGATCCCGGCGGCCTGCGAGTTCGGTCTCTGCGGAACCTGCAAGGTGAAAAAGGTCTCGGGCGACGTCTCGATGAGCCACAATGGCGGCATTCTCGATCACGAGATCGATGACGGCTATATCCTGGCCTGCTGTTCGAGGCCGCTGTCGGCACTGGACATCGAGGCCTGAAGGCTTACCGGTCGAGGCGAGGACCGTTGCGGGATCATCCTCGCCGGGATCATGCTTCTAAACGCCGTAGCGCTCGGTGCGGATGATTTCCGCCGGAACGCCGGCGCCGATCAAGGCGTCGGCGGCGGCCGAGACGAACGCGTTCGAGCCGCAGACATAGGCGAGCCTCGGCGCCTTGGGCAGGCGCTCGACGGCCTGCGCCATCATGCGGGCGTCGACGCGCCGGGAATAGTCGGAGGGGCGCCTCGCCGGCTCACGGGTCAGCGTCAGCACCAGGTTGAATCCGTCAAGCCGGTCGTCCAAGCCGATCAGTTCGTCGCGAAAGATGACCTCGTCCCAGATCCGCGCCGAAAACACCAGCGCGACCGGCACCGCCTTGTTGCGCAGTGTGCGATGGCGCACCATCGCCATCAGCGGCACGACACCGGAGCCGCCGCCGACCAGAAGGATCGGCCCGCCGTCGCTCTCCTCCCAGATGAAATGGCCGCCAAGCGGGCCGCGCAGCTCGATCTCGTCGCCGACGGCGGCCACGTCGTGGAAGAAAGGCGAGACCTCGCCATCGTCGAGCCGCTCGATCGCCAACTCGACGCCGCCGCCTGCTTCCGGCGCCGAGGCGATGGAATAGGAGCGGCGCGCCTGATAGCCGTCCGGCGCCGTCAGCCTGATGTCGACATGCTGGCCCGCCAGATGGGCGAAAGGCCGCGACGGCTGGAACCAGAAGCTGGTGACGCGCGGCGTGCGTTTTTCGATGCGGGTGATGGTGGCTGCCTGCCAGGGCGACTGCGGCGACGGCTCGGCACTCATGGATTGCCCCTCACGGGTCGAGCTCATGGATCGCTCGAATAGCGCTGCTCGCGCCACGGGTCGCCATACATGTGATAGCCGCGCAGCTCCCAGAAGCCTGGTTCGTCGCGCTCGGTGAACTGCAGCCCGTTCACCCATTTGGCCGATTTCCAGAAATAGAGATGCGGCACCAATAGCCGCGCCGGCCCGCCATGATCCGGCGTGATCGGCTTGCCTTCATAGAGCAGCGCCACCATCGCCTTGCCGGTGACGAGGTCCTTGGTCGGGACATTGGTGGAATAGCCGTCAAAGGACAGCGCCAGCGTGTAGGCAGTCGGCGGCTCGATACCGGCATCGGCGAGGATGTCGTCGACCATCACGCCTTGCCACGGCGTGTTGAACTTGGTCCAGGCCGTCACGCAGTGGATATCGCGCGTCATCTTGCTTTGCGGCAGGGCGTTGAACTCGGCCCAGTTCCATTTCTTGATTGGCTTGGGTCCCTGCTTGAGGGTGAAGGACCAGTCCTCGGTGCGCACGCGCGGCGTCGGCCCTGCCGAAAGCACGGGAAAGCCCTGCTCCAGATACTGGCCGGGCGGAATGCGCGCGTCAGTGTCGGAAGGAGGACGCCGTCCGGAAAAGAAGCCGCGCGTGACCATCGAGACATTCCTCGTGCCGGATTGATCGACCGCAGCGAGTGTTCTCGAATACGCCTCGGGGGGCAACAGAAATATTGAGGCAGGGCCCGCCGGAGATGCCGGCAGGCCCTGTCGAAGCGCTTCTCAGCCGGCGGCGAAGGGCACGGCGACGAAGATCTGCGCGTCGCCGCGATCCACCAGCAACAGCACCGACTTCTTGCCCGACCTGGCCGCCTCGGCGATCGCCTGGTTCGCCTGTCTGGCGTTCTTTACGGGTGTCTGGTCGACGCCGACGATGACATCCCCCGGCTGGAGGCCCGCTGCCGAAGCCGCCTTATCCGGATTGACGCGCTCGATCACGGCACCGTGCTGGTTCTCGGCAAGGTTGAGTTCTTGCCGGATATCGGGAGTGATATCGGTAAGCCCGAGACCGAGCGACGGCACGCCTTGGCCCGCTGACGGCTTGCCGCTCTCGCCATTCGAGGCGGTCTGCACCTCGTCGGTGTTGCGACCCACGTCTGCGGAGACCTGAACCGCTTTGCCCTTACGCCAGACGTCGACTGTTTCCTTGCTGCCGGGCGGGACATCCGCCACGGCGCGCGACAGGTCCTTCGGATCCTTGATCTCCTGGCCGCCAAAGCCGGTGATCACATCCCCGACTTCAATGCCCGCCTTGGCCGCAGGCGAGCCCGGAGTGACCGACGAGACCAAGGCTCCCGCAGGGTGGTCGAGGCCAATGGCGCCGGCAACATCCGGCGTGACCGGCTGGATCTGAACGCCGAGATAGCCATACTCGATGTCGCCGCCCTTCATCAGCTTGGCGACGACCTTCTGGGCCTGATCCGACGGGATAGCGAAGCCGACGCCGACGCTGCCGCCGTTGGGCGAATAGATGGCGGTGTTGATGCCAACCACGTCGCCGTGGATGTCGACCAACGGCCCGCCCGAATTGCCGTGGTTGATCGGCGCGTCGATCTGAATGAAATCGTCGAACGGCCCGCTGTGCAGGTCGCGGCCGCGCGCCGAGACGATGCCGGCGGTCACGGTAGTGCCGATGCCGAACGGGTTGCCGATCGCCAGCACCTGGTCGCCGGTCATCAGCTTGCTGGAATCGCCCCACTTGACGGTGGGCAACGGCTTGTCTGCCTTGATCTTGAGTACAGCCAGGTCATGCTTCGCGTCGTGGCCAACCAGCTTTGCCGGCAGCTCCGTGCCGTCATCGAGCGTCACCTTGATCGAGGTGGCACCGTCAATGACGTGGTTGTTGGTTACGATTGTCCCATCGGCGCTGACGATGAAGCCGGAGCCCAGAGCTTCGCTGCGTGGTGCTCGCTGCGGCGGCGTCTTGGGCATCGGGATGCCCTGGTCGCCAAAGAATTGCCGGAAATAATCGTCGAAAGGCGAGTTGCCGTCGAAAGGCGAACCCTCGCTCATGGCGTCCGCTTGGCCCTTCATCATTGTCGTGATTGTTACGACTGCCGGCTTCGTGGTGGCGACAACGGGAGCGAAGGAGCCATTAGGCGCGGTGACGCCGGCGACCGGAGTTTGGGTGGTCGCGACGGCGTTACTCAATCCGGCGTTGTTTGCGCTCTCGGCAAAGGAGCCAATAACAGGAGAAATGATCAGCGCAGCGCCCAACAGGGCCGCGACGCGATGTCTGCGAAGAATGCTTGATGGTGACATGGTCGTTTCTGTCCGGGCGAGAGGTTGATCCAGCGCCGCAGGCGCTTCTGGAAGAGCGCCCGTCAACGTGTCGGCGACCGGGAATGCCTGCCTCGCCGCACATGGCAGCCGGCCGGATCGACGATGGACATTTAGGAAGCGGAACGGCCTGAATCAGGGCCTTTGGATGACCTTACAAAGATTTAATTCAGAGACCGCTTACGAACCGCTCGCGCCGGCGCAGGTAGGACGAAGCCATTGCGCGCATGCGGGCGGCATCGAAGCTTGGCCCGTGACCGCCCAGGCCGATGCGGATCGACAGATCGAGCAGGCGCTGCATGGTGCGGCAATAGGCCGTGCGGTCGGAATCCGGCAGGTCGTCGATAAGCATGCCGTCATAGATGGCGTCGCCGGCAAAGAAGAGGCCGTCGGCCTCGTCGAAGAGCCCGATGGAGTCCGGCGAATGCCCCGGCAGATGCAGCACGCGGAATTTCCGGTCGCCGAGATCGACTTCGTCGCCCTCATCGAGCATGCGGGTCAGCGGCGCGGAAGGAATGCGATAGTCAGCCGCCTTCCAATCCGGCGCCGGCAGTTTCGAGACGGCGCCGTCGAGATTGTGGAACATGTAGGCGTAGGTGACGGCATCATCCATGCCGTCGAACTCAGCCGCGCTCATCTTAGGCCCCATGCGCAGCGGGAATTCGTGCAGCGAGCCGACATGGTCGAGATGGATGTGCGTGGCGACGACGATGAGCGGCTTGCCGGCCGGCGTGTCGATCTGAGGCGCCAGCGGGCGGATGCCCATGCCGGTGTCGACCAGAAGGTCCGCGTCGCGGCCCTTCAAATGCCAGATGTTGGCGCGCACGAAATCATGCACGAAGGGCTCGGTCAGCATCGTCGTAGCGGCATCGACTTTCGCCTTGCCGAACCAGTCGCCGACCTCGAGCTCGGGCATCGAGCCGCCGGCCATCAGACGAACGGCTTCCCCACCTTGTATTTTTCCGGCACAAGCCGCTTCAGATAGGCCATGCCGGCTTCCGAAAGCTGGTTGGCGTCCGGCTGCATGAAATCGTCTGGCATATGGCGGGTCTTGCCGGCCACCGCCTTCAGCGGCACTTTCTTCAACACTGTCTTCGACCCGTCATACTGGATCGCCACCGAACCGCCACCTTCGCCGGCGACGGCGACCGCGAAGGCGCCGGCATCGAAGGCCTCCTTGGCGTCGACGGCGCTGATGGCGCCGACATAGCCGCGCGGCATGTAACCCAGTGCGTCGACCCGGGCACGCTTCCCCGGCAGGCCTTCTGCCAATGCACGCTCAAGTGCTGCCGGCAGGTCGCTGCCCGACAGCTTGACGTTGCCGTGCTGGTCGCGCTCGAGCTTCTCCGGCGGCACCAGGCTTTCGACCAGCGCCTTGCCGTCGGCGGTGCTGACGCCCTCCGAGACGGCGACAATGCAGCGCTTGTGGCGATCCAGCTTTTCGCGCACTTCATCGATGAAGCGCTTCGCCGAGAAGGCGCGTTCCGGCACATAGACCAGATGCGGGCCGCTGTCGGGATCGAGCTGCCAGGCGGCGGCTGCGGCGGTGAGGAAGCCGGCATGCCGGCCCATGACGATGCCGACATAGATGCCGGGCAAGGCGCGGAAATCGAGGTCGACGGAGAGGAAGGCGCCGGCGACGAACTCGGCCGCCGAGATGAAGCCCGGCGTATGGTCGTTCTCCTCGAGGTCGTTGTCGATGGTCTTGGGCGCATGGACGAAGGCGATCGAGCCGCCGGCGGCATCGGTCAGGATCTGCTGCGTGCCCGAGGTGTCGTTGCCGCCGATATAGATGAAGGCGTCGGCGCCGGCCTTTTTCAGGCCGTTAAGGATGACTTCGCAATAGGCGGCGTCCGGCTTGTCGCGCGTCGAGCCGAGGGCTGCGCTCGGCGTGCCGGCAATCAGCCGCAGCCGGTCCTCGGGGATGGCGGAGAGATCGACATAATTGCCGTCGCGGATGCCACGCACGCCATGGATCGAGCCCAGCACCTTGGCGCCCGGATGGCGCTTGCGGATTTCCAGCGTGGCGCCGACGACCGTCTGGTTGATGACGGCGGTGGGGCCGCCGCCCTGCGCGATGACGAAGGTTCCAGCCATGCTCGTTCTCTCCCGAAGCGAAGGTTTTCAGGGCACCTTCGCCTGTCTTGCGGCATCGCGCAACGGAAGAGTGGGCTTGACGGAACGATCAGACTACGACGACCGGGTTCTTCTTGGAGACGCGGCTGTAGAGGTCGATGATGTCCTGGTTGATCAGGCGCACGCAGCCCGAGGACATCGCCTGGCCGATGCTCCACCATTCGGGCGAACCGTGGATGCGGTAGCCGGTGTCCTTGCCGTTCTGGTAGATGTAGAGCGCCCGGGCGCCGAGCGGATTGGTGAGGCCGCCGGGCTGGCCGCCCTGCCATTTCACCAGTTCAGGCTTGCGCTGGATCATTTCCGGCGGCGGCGTCCAGACCGGCCATTCGCGGCCATACTGGATGTTGGCGCGGCCCGACCAGCGGAAGCCGTCCTTGCCGATGCCGACGCCATAGCGGATGGCGTCGCCGCCCGGCTGCACCAGATAGAGCATACGTTCCTGCAGGTGGACGACGATGGTCCCGGGCGCCTCGCCGGTCTTGTCGACGACGATCTGGCGGCGGAACTGCGGTTTGACCTTCTGCCACGGCACCGCCGGCACCTCGAAACCGCCATCGGTGAGCGAGGCGTACATCACATCTGGCCCGGTGATGTTCTTGTCGACGCTGATCGCCGGACGCATGGGCGGCACGGAACCGGTGACGGTGTTGTCAAGCTGCATTTGCGGCAGGTCGAGCGTGTCCGTGGTGCTGCAGCCGGCGAGGCCGAGCACCGCCATGGCGCCGGCACCCGAAAGCACGGCGCGGCGGGAAAACTGAATTTCGGTATCGATTGCGGCGCCGTTGGAAGGCGGCGTCAGACTTTGCGGCAACTCGCGCATACACCAAACCCTACGCTGCCGGCGGGAAGCACGGTCCGGCCGGATAAGGGCATTTTCGCCAGTCATGGTTGAAAAAGGGTGAAAGCGCGGACGTCCGGCTTAACCCTAACGGATCGTTGCGGCGGCCAACGAGCCCGGGGCACAGGCGCCGAAGATTTTTCCAACGGCCTCTTTACATTCTCGCGGACCCCAGGATTTATCCTGTTCTTTGCGCTCAAGGAGCAGGGAAATGTCCTTCGAAAACTGGGCTGCCTTCGCCGCCGCCTCTTCCATCCTTCTCGTCATTCCGGGCCCGACGATCCTGCTGGTCGTCTCCTATGCGCTGGGCCAGGGTTGGCGCACCGCGCTGCCGATGGCGGTGGGCGTCGCGCTGGGCGACTTCACCGCCATGACGCTGTCGATGCTCGGCATCGGCGCGCTGCTCGCGGCTTCGGCCACCGTGTTCACCGTGCTCAAGGTGATCGGCGCCGGCTACCTGATCTATCTTGGCATAAAACTGTTCCGCGCCGGCGGCGCGCTGAAGGCGGAGCCGCGTACCGACGCGGTATCGGCGGCACGGATGATGGCTCATGCATGGCTGGTGACGGCGCTGAACCCCAAGAGCATCACCTTCTTCGTCGCCTTCCTGCCGCAGTTCCTCGACCGGCATGCCGACTTCTGGACGCAGATGCTGATCTTCGAGACGACCTTCCTGACCTTGGCCTTCGCCAACGCGTTCGGCTACGCGCTGGTCGCGTCGAGGGCGCGCGCCATCGTGCGCAACCCGAAGGCGATCCGCATCTTCAATCGCACCGGCGGCACGCTGCTGGTCGGCGCCGGCATCGCCACGGTGGCGATGCGCTCGGGGAATTGAGGCGGCGTACAGCCCGGCAGGCCGGAGGCACTATCGACCACGGGTTGGCGGCTTGGATGGCGATGCTTTAGGATCGAGCTCCAAACAGCAAATTCGCGATCGTCGAAGGACACCCTATGGCGCTGAAGGATGCATTCGGCCTGACTTACTCGGGCGCGACCGAAGCCGGGTTTTCATCCTACGCCCGCGCCGTGCATGAGCTGCAATGCTTCATCGGCGATCCGGTCGGATCCGCCGATCGCGCGATCGCCGAGGATCCCGGCTTCGTCATGGCGCATGTGTTCAAGGGCTACCTCTTCGGCCTCGCCACCGAGCGCGAGGCAACGCTCGTGGCCAGGGCATGCCACGAGGCGGCCTTGCCGCTCGCCGCCACGGCGCGCGAGCGGGCGCATGTCGCGGCCCTCGGCCATCTTGCCTGGGGGCGCTGGCATGAGGCCTCCCGCATCCTCGAGGATGTCGCCATCGACCATCCGCTCGATCTCGTGGCGCTGTTGACCGGGCATCAGATTGATTTCTTCACCGGCAATGCCCGCATGCTGCGCGACCGCATCGGCCGCGCCCTACCGACCTGGCGAAGCGACATGCCCGGCTATCATGCGGTCCTCGGCATGCAGGCTTTCGGGCTCGAGGAGATGGGCGATTATGCCCGCGCCGAACGGCTTGGCCGCACGGCTGTCGAGATCGAGCCGCGCGACGGCTGGGCGCAGCACGCCGTCGCCCATGTCATGGAGATGCAGAGCCGGCAAAAAGACGGCATTGCCTGGATGCGCGCCAATCCCGACGCCTGGACCAGGGAAAGCTTCCTCAAGGTGCACAATTGGTGGCATCTGGCGCTGTTCCACTACGACCTCGGCGAGGTCGCCGAGGTGCTGGCGCTCTATGACGGCCCGATCTATGGCGAGGCATCGACGATGGCGCTCAACATGGTCGATGCCTCGGCAATCCTGTGGCGGCTGCGCCTCGGCGGCGTCGATGTCGGCGGCCGCTGGACGGCTCTGGCCGACAACTGGCACAAGGCCGGCGGCGGCAACTATGCCTTCAACGACGCGCATGCGATGATGGCCTTTGTCGGCGCCGGGCTGGAGGCGCCGGCGAAGACGCTGCTCGAAGCGCAGCGTGAGGCGATGCGCGGAAGTGACGACAACGCCGCCTTCACGCGCGATGTCGGCCATCCGCTGACGCTTGCGATCAAGGCCTTCGGCGAGGGCCGCTATGACGAGGCCGTGCGGTTGATCCGGCCGATCCGCTCGATCGCGCACCGCTTCGGCGGCTCCCATGCGCAACGCGACGTGATCGACCTGACGCTGATCGAAGCCTCATTGCGCGCCGGCGATACGGCACTGGCGCGGGCGTTGACCGCCGAACGGCAGCTGGCGCGGCCGGACAGCCCGTTGTCGGCGCTGTTCTCGCGGCGCGCTTCCGATTTGTCTGAGAATTGACCCGCAGCGGATCTTGTCCTAAGAACTGGCCAAGCCAGATTTTTTCGAGATCCGAAAAAATTAATGGCATTGGGAGGAAATCATGTATCTCGGCCTCGACCTGGGCACTTCGGGCGTCAAGGCGCTGCTGATCGATGATGGTCAGAAGGTCATCGGTTCCGGCCATGGTTCGCTAGAGGTCTCGCGGCCGCATCCGGGCTGGTCGGAGCAGGACCCCGCGCATTGGATCGAGGCTTGCGAGACGGCGATTTCCGAGCTCAAGGCCTCACACCCGAAGGAGCTCGCAGCGGTCGAGGGCATCGGCCTTTCCGGCCAGATGCATGGCGCCACCCTGCTCGATGCCTCGGACAATGTGCTGCGTCCCTGCATCCTGTGGAATGACACCCGCAGCCATGTCGAGGCGGCGGCGCTCGATGCCGATCCGCGCTTCCGCAAGCTCACAGGCAACATCGTTTTCCCTGGCTTCACCGCGCCGAAGCTTGCCTGGGTGAAGAACAACGAGCCGGCAATCTTTGCCAGGGTAGCCAAGGTGCTGTTGCCCAAGGATTATCTGCGGCTCTGGCTGACCGGCGAGCATATTTCGGAAATGTCGGATTCGGCCGGTACTTCCTGGCTTGATGTCGGCAAGCGGCGCTGGGCGCCCGAATTGCTCGCGGCGACATCGCTCGACGAGAAGCATATGCCGTCGCTGGTCGAAGGCACGGCCAAGGCCGGCGCCTTGCGCGGCGAGCTCGCCTCGAAATGGGGCGTCGCGGACGGGATTCCGGTTGCCGGCGGCGCCGGCGACAATGCGGCTTCGGCCTGCGGCATGGGCACGGTCGGCGCCGGACATGCTTTCGTGTCGCTCGGCACGTCAGGCGTGCTGTTTGCCGCCAACGCCTCCTATCTGCCGAACCCGGAAAGCGCGGTGCACACCTTCTGCCATGCGCTGCCCAACACCTGGCACCAGATGGGCGTCATCCTGTCGGCCACCGATTCGCTCAACTGGCTTTCGGAGATCACTGGAAAGGGCGCCGGCGACCTCACCCGCGAGCTCGGCGATGCGCTCAAGGCGCCGACGGGCGTCACCTTCCTGCCCTATCTGTCGGGAGAGCGGACGCCGCATAATGATTCCGCAATTCGCGGCTCCTTCACCGGTCTCGGGCACGAATCCAGCCGGGCTGTTCTGACTCAGGCCGTACTCGAAGGCGTCGCCTTCGCCTTCCGCGACAGTCTCGAAGCGTTGAAGACGGCCGGCACGACGCTGACAAGGGTCACCGCGATCGGCGGCGGCTCGCGTTCGCGCTATTGGCTGAAGGCGATCGCCACCGCGCTGCAGGTGCCGGTCGATATTCCCGCCGACGGCGATTTCGGCGCGGCGTTTGGTGCGGCAAGGCTGGGGTTGATCGCCGCGACGGGAGCTGATCCGCTGGCGGTGTGCACGGCGCCGGCGACGGATGCGACGATCGAGCCGGATATCGGCTTGGGCGGCGCCTTCGCAGACGCTTATCAGCGCTATCGCGAACTTTATCCGGCGATAAGGGCTGTAACTGCGTGAGCAGGCGCGAGGCCCCCCTCTCTGCCCTGCCGGGCATCTCCCCCTCAAGGGGGGAGATTGGCAGTTCGGGCGCTGGCTCTTTTCTTTCGGCGTTGGTGGTTAGCGAAGGTCCGCGTGACGATCAGTCTCCCCGCTTGAGGGGGGTGAGGAGTGGTCCGCGCAGCGGACGGAAAGCCAATTGCTTGGCTTTCCGAACGACGAACGCCCGGAGCGATAGCGAAGGGCCGGAGCCGGCAGGCCAGAGAGGGGGGCCTCGCGCCCAACCTAACAGCAGAATCTCACTGCGCCGGCACCTTATCCAGAAATCCCGTAACGCTCTTCAGGCGGCCGTTCTCGATGACGCCGATATCGGTGCCCTCGATGACGGACTCCGCGCCTTCCGGCCCAAGGTTCCACGAGAAGCGGATTTTGTCGGCGAAACCGTCCGGCTCACCCTTCAGCGAGAAGCGGAAGCCGGCGAAGCGCTGCTGCACGCCGCCGATCAATGCCGCGACGCCGTCATGGCCGTCGCCCTGCATGACCGGGTCGCGATAGCTGACGTCCGGGGTGAAGGCCGCTTCGAGCAGCGCCTTGCGGCGGGTCGCATCGCTCTCGTTCCAGGCACTGATGTAGTTGCGGGCGATCGTGTTGAGGTCGGTCATGGTGATGCTCCTTCGTTGGACCGTTTCGACGTGACTTTTTTGGCGCCCCACAGAAGCGAAACCAATTACGCCTGAGGTAATCGGGCGAATGCACCCGGAGAGGAAGGAAACCATGAGCAGCGGATTTTTCGGCGACATCAAGAAGATCAAATATGAGGGACCGGATTCGACCAATCCGCTGGCCTATCGGTTTTACAATCCGGACGAGGTGGTTGCCGGAAAGCGGCTGGAAGACCATCTGCGCTTCGCCGTCGCCTATTGGCATTCCTTCGCCTGGCCGGGCGGCGACCCGTTCGGCGGCCAGACCTTCGACCGGCCCTGGTTCGCCAAGCCGGGCGGCATCGACACGATGGAACTGGCCAAGCTCAAGGCCGATGTCGCCTTCGAGATGTTCTCGCTGCTGGGAGTGCCCTATTTCTGCTTCCACGACGCAGATGTTCGACCCGAAGGCAAGGATTTCTCCGAGAGTGCGGCGCGCCTCGACGAGATCACCGACTATTTCGCCGACAAAATGAAAAAGACAGGGGTCAAGCTGCTCTGGGGCACGGCGAACCTGTTCTCGCATCGCCGCTTCATGTCGGGCGCCGCCACCAATCCGGACCCGGATGTGTTTGCCTATGCGGCGGCGACGGTGAAGAAATGCATTGACGTCACCAAGAAGCTGAAGGGCGAGAACTACGTGCTGTGGGGCGGGCGCGAGGGCTATGAGACCCTGCTCAACACCGACCTCGCCCGCGAGCAGGAGCAGGCCGGCCGCTTCCTCAACCTCGTCGTCGATTACAAGCACAAGATCGGCTTCAAGGGCACGATCCTGATCGAGCCGAAGCCGCAGGAGCCGACCAAGCATCAGTACGATTACGATGTCGCGACCGTCTACGGCTTCCTCAAGCGCTTCGGGCTGGAGAAGGAGGTCAAGCTCAACATCGAGCAGGGCCACGCGATCCTGGCCGGCCATTCCTTCGAGCACGAGCTGGCTCTGGCCAATGCGCTGGGCGTCTTCGGTTCGATCGACATGAACCGCAACGACTACCAGTCCGGCTGGGATACCGACCAGTTCCCCAACAATGTGCCGGAAATGGCGTTGGCCTATTACCAGGTGCTGCAGGGTGGCGGCTTCAAGACCGGCGGAACCAATTTCGACGCCAAGCTCCGGCGCCAGTCGCTCGACCCGGACGACCTTCTGATCGGCCATATCGGCGGCATGGATGCCTGCGCGCGCGGCCTGAAGGCGGCGGCGAAGATGATCGAGGACAAGGCGCTGTCGGCCCCGCTCGCCGAACGCTATGCTGGCTGGAACACAGCCGAAGGCAAGGCGATGCTTTCGGGCAAGCGCACGCTGGAGGAAATCGCCGAACGCGTGGTGAAGAAGAAGATCGAGCCGCAGCCGCGCTCCGGCCGGCAGGAACTGCTCGAAAACATCGTCAACCGCTACGTCTGAAATCCGATCGGTGCACGAAATCTGCCGCGAGCGGCCAACAAGCCGCCGCGGCATTTTCTTATCGAGAGCGCAAAAGCGCGCCGGGAATCGCGTTGCCGCGATTTGCAAGCGGCTGACAAAACTTTGCCCCGCGCTGCCCTTCAATGACCTCGTTCTTGCCTTCAAACAGCCGTCACGGATTTCGTATAAACATGGCTTCAGTGGCGGGAAGGAACGAAGGAGGCGAAACACATGCAGCACGAGCACGAAATCGACGCCCTGCTCTCGCCCAGCGAAGCCGCATCGATCATCGACCGGCTGATGGCGCTGCCGCATTCGAAGGACGGCGGCCGCCAGGCAAATGAATGGGATCGCGCGGTCGCAGCGCGGTTGGAAACGGCGCTGGCCAAGAGCATGCGCTCACGCATTGACGGCGAAGGCCGCGACGCGGCCTGATTCTCTCGTAAATTCTTCCGCAGTTTGACGAACGGAGACTGTTTCTCCATCCTGCATCGATGATACGCGCGGTGCTGCTCGATCTTCTGGGTGTCGTCTACGATGGCGACACCCCGACAACCGGTGCCGCCGACTCCATTCAGCGTCTGCGCAACGCCGGCCTGCCGCTCCGCTTCGTCAGCAACACGACTCGCTCGCCCCGCGACAAGATCATTGCGCAGCTTGCGGCCATGGGCATTAACGTTGCGGACGAAGAGTTGCTGACGCCGGCGCGCGCCGCGGTCGAATGGCTGCGCAATCACGACCGCCAGCCGCATCTGCTCGTCCATCCCGACCTCGAAGCCGAGTTTTCCGGCCTGCAGGGCGGGAACAGGCGTGCTGTCGTCGTCGGCGATGCCGGCGAGGGCTTCAACTATGCGAACCTGAACCGGGCATTCCGCGAACTGCTTGCCGGCGCCGATTTTGTGGCGCTTGCCGTCAATCGTACGTTCAAGGATGCCGACGGCCAGCTCAGTCTCGATACCGGCGCCTTCGTCACGGCGCTCGAATTCGCGAGCGGTCGAAGCCCCGTGGTGGTGGGCAAGCCCTCGCCCGATTTTTTCCTGTCTGCGCTTGCCGGTTTGAACTGCCCTGCAGATGACGCTGTCATGGTCGGCGACGATGCGGAAAGCGACGTCGCAGGCGCGCTTCGCGTCGGGCTCGGCGAGGCGTTGCTCGTGCGGACCGGCAAATACCGTCCGGGCGATGAAACCCGCTTCGACCCGGCACCGACGGCGCTGGTCGACGATCTCGCGGCGGCAGCTGAGTGGATACTCAACCGCGCCGCAGCCTGACCGGCGCTTCGCCGAAAGCCCTGGAAAACGCCCTGGAAAATGCCGCCGCCGAGGAAAAGCCCGTCCGCCCGGCAATGTCGGCCATGGCAATGCGCGTGTCGACCACCAGGCGGCGGGCGGCGCTGAGGCGCAGCCTCAGATAATAAGCGCCCGGCGTCTCGCCGATCGATTTGCGGAAGATGCTTTCCAGCGTCCGCGCCGTGACGCCGGCGCGTTTGGCCACGGCGTCGATGGTGAGCGGCTGGTCGACATGCGCTTCCATCAGCCGGATCGCCTGGGCGAGCCGCGGGTCGTAGCCGTCGAGCCGGCCGAGCGAGACCAACGGCTGCGCGTCGGTCGCGGCGCGCGCCTGATCATAGATGAAGACGCTGGCGACATCGAGCGCCGCGGCCATGCCGAGCCTGGTGCGGACCAGATGCAGCATCAGGTCGAAGGTCGGCGAGGCGCCGCCGGAGGTGAAGACCGGCCCGTCGATGACATAGCGGTCCGGCCGCACGTCGACGCCCGGGAAGGCGGCGGAGAAATCCTCCATATCCTCCCAGTGCGTGGTGGCGCTGCGGCCTTCGAGCAGGCCGGCGCGCGCCACCAGCCAGGTGCCAGCCTCGACGCCGCCGCAGGCGCGGGCCGCGCGCGCGGCGCGGCGCAGACCGGCGAGCAGCGCCGAGGTGGCATAATTCTGCGTGCCGAAGCCGGCGACGACGACCAGCATGTCGGTCGGCTCGGCGGCGTCAAAGCGGCCGCTGACCGCAACCGGCAGGCCGCAGGTGGTGACCGGCGCCTCGCCGGTGACCGAGACCAGCTTGAAATCGAACAAGGTCTCGCCGGAGATGCGGTTGGCGGCGCGCAACGGGTCGACAGCCGAAGCGACGCACATGATCGACGAGCCCGAGAACACGAGGAACGTTACCTTGAGGGTTTCGCGCTCGGGACGAAAGATGGTCGGCTTTTCGCTTTTGATCATGAGTGCTTCGTAAAACGCAAAACAGTTTCCGGCAAGTCGGTCATTCTGTGTCCATCCCGTGCACCGCCCAACAGGCTTCCGCTCTTGGCGGCATGCATGGCCGATCGACCCTGGGAGGATAGACGATGCCGCTTGCGATGAACCGTGAGGTTTTCATTACCTGTGCCGTGACCGGCTCCGGCGGCACGCAGGACCGCTCTCCGCATGTGCCGCGCTCGCCCAAGCAGATCGCCGATTCGGCGATCGACGCGGCCAAGGCGGGCGCCGCGATCGTCCACTGCCATGTGCGCGACCCCGAGACAGGCAAACCCAGGCGCGACGTGCATCTCTACCGCGAAGTGACCGAGCGCATCCGCGAGGCCAATGTCGACGTGGTGCTCAACCTCACCGCCGGCATGGGCGGCGACATGGTGTTCGGCTCGCCGGAAGCGCCGCTGCCGCTCAACGAGAAGGGCACCGACATGGGCGGCGCCACCAACCGCATGGAGCATGTGCGCCAGTGCCTGCCGGAGATCTGCACGCTGGATTGCGGCACGATGAACTTCGCCGAGGCCGACTATGTCATGACCAACACGCCCGGCATGCTGCGCGCCATGGGCGGCATGATGACGGCGCTGGGCGTGAAGCCCGAGATCGAGGCCTTCGACACCGGACATCTGTGGTTCGCCAAGCAGCTGGTCGAGGAAAAGGTCCTCAACGCCGACGCGCTGGTGCAGCTCTGCATGGGCGTGCCGTGGGGCGCGCCGGACGACCTCAACACCTTCATGGCGATGGTCAACAACGTGCCCTCGACCTGGAACTGGTCGGCCTTCTCGATCGGCCGCAATCAGATGGCCTATGCCGCGGCAGCGGTGCTTGCCGGCGGCAATGTCCGCGTCGGCCTGGAAGACAATCTCTGGCTCGACAAGGGCGTGCTGGCCACCAACGCGCAGCTGGTCGAGCGCGCCGCCAGCATCGTCACCAATCTCGGCGCCCGTATCCTCGGGCCTGAGGAAGTGCGCAAGAAGCTCAATCTCACCAAACGGGCACCTTTAGCTGCCGCAGCTTGAGCGGGAGCTGAAAATGGCCACCGTCAAATTCACAGCGATGAAGGACGGCGACAGGGAAGACTACGAATTCCTGACCGCCCACGAGATCGACTATGCCGCCAAGACCGGCGACCGGCTGCTCGATGCGCTGGTGCAGCTCGACGAGGGACTTTCCGGCTACAAGATCACCCGGCTCGGCCATTCGCTGCAGGCGGCGACGCGCGCCTGGCAGGACGGCGCCGATCCGGACTGGATCGTCTCGGCGCTACTGCACGACATCGGCGACATCTACGCGCTCTACAACCACGACGAATATGCGGCTGCGATCCTAAAACCGTTCGTGCGCGAGCAATGCACCTGGGTGGTGGAAAAGCACGGCGATTTCCAGCGCCTCTACTACGCGCATCACCTGGGCGGCAATCGCCACGCACGTGACCGCTTCGCCGGGCATGCCTATTTCGACGATTGCGACCAGTTCTGCGAGCGCTGGGACCAGTCGAGCTTCGACCCCGACTACGAGACGCTGCCGGTCGAGTTCTTCCGGCCCTTCGTGCTCGAAGTGTTTGCCCGCAAGGCCTACGACCCGGCGGTGATCCGCGCCGGCGAGCGCGTCGCCCTCACCAACCCCGATACAGCCAAGACAAGAACCGGAGCCTGACCATGAGCATCATCAACAAGGCAGCCGCCATCGGTGGCGGTGTCATCGGCGCCGGCTGGGTGGCGCGGCTTCTGCTCAACGGCATCGACGTGTCGATCTTCGATCCGGATCCGGAAGCGTCGCGCAAGGTCGGCGAAGTGATGAAGGGCGCGCGCCGCGCCTATAAGCAGATGCTGCCCGGCGGCCTGCCCAAGGAAGGCAAGCTCACCTTCGCCAAGACCATCGCCGAAGCGGTCGCCGATGCCGACTTCATCCAGGAAAGCGTGCCGGAGCGCCTCGACCTCAAGCACAAGGTGCTGGCCGAGATCGACGCGCATGCGCCGGCCAATGCCATCGTCGGCTCCTCAACGTCCGGCATCAAGCCCACCGACATGCAGGTGGCGATGAAGAAGCACCCGGAGCGGCTGGTCGTCGGCCATCCGTTCAACCCGGTCTATCTTCTGCCGCTGGTCGAGATCGTCGGCGGCCAGCAGACTTTCCCGGAAGCCATCGAGGTCGCCAAGGAGATCTATGCCTCGATCGGCATGAAGCCGGTGGTGGTACGCAAGGAGATCGAGGCCTTTGTCGGCGACCGACTGCTCGAGGCCGCCTGGCGCGAGGCGCTGTGGCTGGTCAAGGACGGCATCTGCACCGTCGAGGAACTCGACGACATCATGCGCTATTCCTTCGGCCTGCGCTGGGCGCAGATGGGCATGTTCCAGGTCTACCGCGTCGCCGGCGGTGAGGCGGGCATGCGCCACTTCATGGCCCAGTTCGGACCCTGCCTGAAATGGCCCTGGACCAAGCTGATGGACGTGCCGGAATTCAACGACGAGCTGGTCGACCTGATCGCCACGCAGTCGGACGAGCAGGCGCACGGGCTTTCGATCCGCGAGCTGGAGAAAATCCGCGACGACAATCTGGTCGCGATCATGGAAGCGCTGTCGAGGCAGAACAAGGGCAAGGGCTGGGGCGCCGGCGCGCTGCACAAGGATTATACCAGGCAGCTCGCCAAGCTGGCGGCGAAGAAGGCTTCCGCCAAGGTTACGGCTAAAGCAGAAGCGGCCAAGCCGGTGAAGAAGGCCGCGAAGCCGGCAAAGGCTGCGAAACCGGCCAAGGCGGTGAAGGTCGAGAAGCCGAAGAAGAAGAGCGGCAAGAAGAAGGGCTGAGGCGATGCATTTCGGTCTTTCGGAAGAGCAGAAACTCATCGTCGAGACGACGCGGGCCTTCGTCGAGAATGAGCTTTACCCGCATGAGCGCGAGGTGGAACGCACCGGCGAGCTGCGCCGCGAGCTGATCGACGAGCTTAAAGCCAAGGCAATCGCGGCCGGGCTCTACGCCGCCAACATGCCGGCCGATGTCGGCGGCGCCGGGCTCGATACGGTGAGCTGGCTGCTCTACGAGAAGGAGCTTGGCCGCGCCAATTACGCGCTGCACTGGACCTGCGTGGCGCGTCCGTCCAACATCCTGCTCGCCGGCACGCCGGAGCAGCGCGAGAAATATCTCTTCCCCTGCATCCGCGGCGAGAAGTGGGACTGCCTGGCGATGACCGAGCCGGGCGCCGGCTCTGACCTGCGCGGCATGAAGGCGACCGCCGTTCAGGACGGCTCGGACTGGGTGCTCAATGGCACTAAGCATTTCATCTCACACGCAGACATCGCCGACTTCGCGATCGTGTTCATGGCCTCGGGCCAGGAGGATTCGCCGCGCGGCAAGCGCAAGAAGATCACCGCCTTCTTCGTCGACAAGGGCACCAAGGGTTTCACGGTGCGCGACGGCTACCGCAATGTCTCACATCGCGGCTACACCAATTCGATCCTGGAATTCGACGACTGCCGGCTGCCGGCTTCCCAGGTGCTCGGCGAAGTGCACAAGGGTTTTGACGTCGCGAACTCCTGGCTCGGCGCCACGCGGCTGCAGGTCGGAGCAACCTGTCTCGGCCGTGCCGAGCGGGCCCTCGGCCACGCCATAGAATATGCCGCGCAGCGCCAGCAGTTCGGCCAACAGATCGGCAAGTTCCAGGGCGTTTCCTTCAAGCTCGCCGACATGGCGACGGAGCTGAAGGCCGCCGATTTGATGGTGTTCGAAGCCGGCTGGAAGTACGATCAGGGCACGGTCACCGACCAGGACATGGCGATGGCCAAGCTGAAGGCCACCGAAATGCTCGCCTTCGTCGCCGACGAAGCCATCCAGGTCCATGGCGGCATGGGGCTGATGGACGACCTGCCGCTGGAGCGCATCTGGCGCGACGCGCGCGTCGAGCGCATCTGGGAAGGCACGTCGGAGATTCAGCGACATATTATTTCGCGGGCGCTGCTGCGTCCGTTCGGAGCTTAGAGCATGATGGTCCAAAGCCGGGATCCGGCTTTGGACGGGATCATGCTCAAACGAAAAGATGACCATGCATAAACTTGAACGTCTCCTGCGCCCGAAATCGATCGCCGTGTTCGGCGGGGCGCAGGCCGCCGCCGTCGTGGCGCAATCGATCAAGATGGGCTTTGCCGGCGAAATCTGGCCGGTGCATCCGACCAAGGACGAGGTCGCCGGCCGCAAGGCGTACCGCTCCGTCGCCGACCTGCCTGGAGCGCCGGACGCCGCCTTTGTCGGCGTCAACCGGCATCTCACCATCGAGGTGATCAAGGCGCTGGCCGAGCGCGGCGCCGGCGGCGCCGTCTGCTTCGCGGCGGGCTTCCTCGAGACCGAGGCCTATGACGAGGACGGCGAGCGGCTGCAAGCGGAGCTCGTCGCCGCCGCGGGCCAGATGCCGATCATCGGGCCGAACTGCTACGGCCTGATCAACTATGCCGACGGCGCGCTGTTGTGGCCCGACCAGCATGGCGGCATCCGGCTGCCGGAGGGCGGCAAGGGTGTCGCCATCATCACCCAATCGTCCAACATCGCCATCAACATGACGATGCAAAAGCGCGGCCTGCCGATCGCCTTCCTGATGACAGCGGGCAACCAGGCGCAGACGGGGCTCTCCGAAATGGCGCTCGGCCTGATCGAGGACGAGCGCGTCACCTCGCTCGGCATGCATATCGAAGCCTTCGACTCGGTAGCCGGCTTCGAGAGGCTGGCGGCACGGGCGCGCGAATTGAAGAAGCCGATCATCGCCATGAAGGTCGGCCGCTCCGAACAGGCAAGGCAGGCGACGGTGTCGCACACCGCCTCGCTCGCCGGCTCCGACGCCGCCTCCGGCGCTTTCCTGAAGCGGCTCGGCATTGCACGCGTCGATTCCATCCCCGCCTTCATCGAGGCGCTGAAGCTCTTGCACATCACCGGTCCGCTGCCGGGCTATAAGCTGTCCTCGATGAGCTGCTCGGGCGGCGAAGCCTCCGTGATGGCTGACAGCGCCGAGGGTCGCTGGGTGCATTTTCCGGCCCTGACGGCCGAACACCGCGCCCATGTGAAATCGACACTCGGACCGCTGGTCGCGGTCGCCAACCCGCTCGACTACCACACCTTCATCTGGAACAACGAGCCGGCGATGACGGCCACCTTCACCGCCATGGTGTCGGGCGGTTTCGACCTCAACATGCTGGTGCTCGACTTCCCGCGCCCGGACCGTTGCTCGGACATCGACTGGTGGACGACGCTGCGCGCCTTCGAGGCCGCATTGAAGACCAACAAGGCGCAGGGCGCGATCGTCTCCTCGCTGCCGGAAAACCTGCCGGAGGAATACACCGCCGGCCTGATGGCGCGCGGCATGGTGCCTTTGTTCGGCATCTCGGAAGCCATGGACGCCGCCCAGGCCGCCGCCTTCATCGGCTGGGCCTGGCACGAGCCGCAGGCGCAGCCAGTGGACACCACGGCGGCAGGAGCATCCGAAGCCAAGCGCGTGACGCCGGACGAGGCCGATGCCAAGGAAAGGCTGATCAAGGCCGGACTGCCGGTGCCGAAAGGCGAGCGCGCCTCGAATGCGGTCGAGGCGGTGATCTCCTCCATGACGCTCGGCTTCCCGGTCGCTCTCAAGGCGCTTGGCGTGACGCACAAGTCGGAAGTCGGCGCTGTCAGGCTGAACCTCAAGGATGCCGAATCCGTCAGCGCCGCCGCGCATGATCTTCTGCCGCTCGGCACGGGTCTCTATGCCGAGCGCATGGTGCGCGACGGCGTCGCCGAGCTGATCGTCGGCTTCACCCGCGACCCGATGTTCGGCGTGGTGATGACGCTCGGCACCGGCGGCGTGCTGGTGGAGCTGCTGCGCGACAGCGTGACGCTCATGCTGCCGGCGACGCGCGACGATATCGAGGCGGCGCTGCGTGGGCTGAGGCTCTATCCTCTCCTGGAAGGCTATCGCGGCCGGCCGAAGGCCGACGTCAACGCCGCCATCGACGCCATCGCCGGCATTGCCGACTTCGTCCAAAAGAACGAAGGCGAGATCGAGGAACTCGACATCAACCCGCTGATCGTCTGCGCCGAAGGCAAGGGCGCATGGATCGCGGACGCCCTGCTGGTGCTTGGAGAAAAGAAGAATGGCTGACGTCATCACCACCCGCCGCGAAGGTGCGATCCTCGAAGTCACGCTCGACCGGCCGAAGGCCAACGCCATCGACCTCAAGACATCGCGGCTGATGGGGGAGACCTTCAAGGCGTTCCGCGACGATCCGGAGCTGCGCGTCGCCATCGTCAAAACGGCGGGCGACAAGTTCTTCAGCGCCGGCTGGGACCTGAAGGCCGCCGCCGCAGGCGATGCGGTCGACGGCGACTATGGCGTCGGCGGCTTCGCCGGCCTGCAGGAACTGCGCGACCTCAACAAGCCGGTGATCGCCTGCGTCAACGGCATGGCGGTGGGCGGCGGCTTCGAACTGGCGCTGTCCTGCGACCTCATCTACGCCTCGGACCATTCCTCCTTCGCGCTGCCGGAGATCCGCGCCGGGACGTTGGCCGACGCCGCGACGATCAAGCTGCCAAAGCGCATTCCCTACCATATCGCCATGGACCTCCTGTTCACCGGCCGCTGGATGGATGTCGCCGAAGCGCATCGCTGGGGCCTGGTCAACGAGGTGCTGCCCAAGGAGAGGCTCGAGGAGCGCGTCTGGGAGATCGCAAGGCTTTTGGCCAGCGGTCCGCCGCTGGTCTTCGCCTCGATCAAGGAGACGGCGCGGGTGGCCGAGGCGCTGACCTTCCAGGACGCCATGAACAAGGTGACAAGGAGGCAGCTGCCGACGGTCGATATCCTCTACGGGTCGGAAGACAATATGGAAGGCTTCCGGGCGTTCGCGGAAAAGCGTGATCCGGTGTGGAAGGGCAAGTGATTCTACGGAGATGACGGCGCCAAGCCCCCCTCTCTGCCCTGCCGGGCATCTCCCCCTCAAGGGGGGAGATTGGCAGTTTCGGGCCCAGCGCTCCTCTTGCGACGCAGAAGATTGGCGAAAGCCTTCGCGACATCCGATCTCCCCCCTTGAGGGGGAGATGTCCGGCAGGACAGAGAGGGGGGCCTGGGCGTCATCATCTGAAGTTGGTCGTCTCACATGACCGACTACAAAACCCTCATCGATGCCGAGACCTGGGCCTTCATCGAGAAGACCAACTCCTACTACCCGCCGGATACGATCGACTACACGATCACCCAGCAGCGCGCGATCTACGACCGGATGTGCCGCGAGTTCTTTGCCGGCTATCCGCAAGGCGTGACGGCGGAGACGACTGTCGTTGCCGCACCAACCAACAGTATTTCGATCCGCATCTACCGCAACGCCGTTCCGAACGGAGCCGCGATGGTGCTCTACCTGCATGGCGGCGGCTTCATCCTTGGCGGGCTGGACAGCCATGACGATGTCTGCGCCGAGCTGTGCGCCCGCACCGGCTTCGAGGTGGTGTCGCTCGACTACCGGCTGGCGCCGGAGCATCTGCACCCGGCGGCCTTCGACGACGCCATGGACGCCTTCGAATGGGCCGCCAAAACCTATGACTGCTCGGTCCTGCTCTGCGGCGACAGCGCCGGCGGCAATCTTTGCGCGGCCGTCGCCCACGCCACGCGCGGCCATGACAAGAAGCCGGCCGGCCAAGTGCTGATCTATCCCGGCCTCGGCGGCGACCATTCGAAGGGCTCCTACGTCACGCATGCCGAGGCGCCGATGCTGACCGTGCGCGACCTCGACTTCTACAAGCATGTCCGCACCGGCGGCGTCGACATGACCGGCGACATCACCCTCTACCCGCTCGCCGACGCCGATTTCGCGAACCTGCCTCCGACGGTGCTGATCAGCGCCCAATGCGATCCGCTGTCGTCCGACGGCGAAGCCTATCGCGACCGCATCGTCGCGGCCGGCGGACGCGCCTTCTGGTTCGAGGAGCCCGGCCTTGTGCACGGTTATCTCCGAGCCAGGCACATGGTGGGCCGGGCGCGAACCAGCTTCACTCGCATCGTCGAGGCGGTTTCGGCGCTCGGCCACGGCGACTGGATCTGGTGACACCACAGGGCGTTTTCCGCTCCGCTATCCTCCGATGAACCTTTCCCCGCCGGCCCGCGACTGATGGTCCAGGCGCCGCGATGGCGCGGCCCGGAAAGGAAAGCCGCCATGACCAGAAACCCAGGGACTTCGCGGTCTCCGGGAACAACGGGAGTCCAGCGCGATCACCGCCTTCGGGATGGGGCTGACGCGCTGGGCTTCCGGCTGATTCCGTTGACCCTGCGGAAGAGCCGTCGTATCGTCGCAAGGAGGAAGGCAGACAATTCGATCGGGGAAGAACGTGCTGCAACGCCGCGCCTTGCCCTGGTTGGCGCGGCAAGAATGGACGTTTCTCCCAGCGGCTTCGGGGGGAGTTCAATGTCTGGCGTTCGCGGCTCGTTCCTGCGTTCTCACGGCGGCCGTTTGCGCCGCGCAATCGCGACAAGCAGCGGAATTCTTGGCCTGGCGCTGTCCGCCGGCCTGTGCATCGGCGGCGCGGCGCAGGCACAGGAAACCCAGATCATCTATCCCGGCTCGATGGCGGTCACCGGCTTTCCGGGAACCATCATTCCCGATTTCGATCAGGGTCTGCCGCCCGGCGTCGACCCGGTCGACGAGACCTTCATCGATACGTCCCGCGCATCCTTGCGCATTTTCGACGTTACGCATCTCGGCGGGCCGGCCTCCGGCCAGCTTGTCTTCACGCCGCCGCCCTTCGAAGTGACGGCTGGGCAGATCGGCGAGGTGTTCGGCCTCACCTATGACGACGGCGTGCGCGACGGCGTGCCGTCGGGCGTACCCAACCTCTATGCGGCCGCGACCTCGCTGCATGGCATCGAGATCGTCACGCCAGACGCCGACAATGACGGCAGGCCGGAACGGCAGCGCCGCGGCGCCGCCGGCGCGGTCTTCATGGACGGCCAGTTCGGCACCGAGAATGGCGGCGGCCCGGGCACGATCTGGAAGATCGATGGCATCACGGGTGCTGTCTCGAAATTCGCCGACATCGACACCAACAGCGGGCCGGGCATCGGCAACCTCGCCTTCGATCCGGCCCATCGCGAGTTCTTCGCTTCGGATCTCGACACGGGGCTCATTCACCGCGTCGATATCGAGGGCAATCTGATCGACAGCTTCGACCATGGCGTTGCCGGACGCCCGGCGCATGGGCTCAGCCCCGTCGCCGACGACGGCGCCGTGATGGACATCCAGGCTGCCGCTTTCGATAGCGAAGACCCCGAAACGTGGGGCTACACGCAGGATGCGCGCCGCGTCTGGGCAGTCGCCTATCATGGCGGCCGGCTCTACTATTCCGTCGGCGAGAAGGCCGAAATCTGGTCGGTCGGCATTGCGAGCGACGGCAGCTTTGCCGGCGATCCGCGTTGGGAGCTCACGGTCAAGGCGGAGCAGGACTATGCCGTCACCGACATCGCCTTCGACAACAAGGGCTTCATGTATCTCGCCCAGCGCGGTCCGGTCGAGAACCGCTACGATTACAGCCGCTTCGCCTCCTCCGGCAAAGGCGAGCTGATCCGCTACTGGCGCGAGGACCCGGACGATCCGGCGACGGAATCGGCCTGGGTCGAGGTTCCACAGGAATATGCGGTCGGCTTCCCAGAAGGTAACCGCCAGTCGGCGGGCGGCGTCGACCTGCAATATCGCTACGATGCCGAGGGCAATCTCGACACGTCCGTCTGCACCGACACCGTCGTCAACACCGGCGACAAATTGCGCGACAATCCGGAGCTCGCCGAGCGGCTTGCCGCCGGCGGACCGCTTGCCGTGCATGGCGTGCAGTTGACGCCGAGCGCGCTGGTCAAGCCGGCCAACGTGCCGCCTTTCGGCTCCTGGTTCGTCGACTTCGACGGCTATTTCGAGGACCCGGACGTGCAAGGCCATGTCGGCGACGTCAGGGTCTGGCGCCCCTGCGAGGGCCGCGCCGGTTACTACGAGGAAATCCCCGGCGGCTATCTGCCTCCGTTCTATCCGCCCGACTTCCCGCCGCCCGGCAACCTGCCGCCCTGCGTCGATGTCGAGGACGTGCACTACTACTGCACGCCGCGCGGGCTGCGGGCCGAACTCACTCTCCATGACCATGCCGGCTTTGGCGGCGATTCGATCAAGGCGCAGTCCAGGACGCCCGGCGTCGGGGTGACCACCCCCATGTCGCATGTCCCGGGCAAGCCCTACACAATCGACATCACCGGCCATGATCCGGGCGACACCGTCAATGTCGGGCTCTGCTTCTACCGCAAGTCCGACCAGGACAAGGGTGGCTACTACCCTTGCTGCAAGATGACGCTGCCGCTCAGAACGCCAGCCGTCGACTGCGAAGCGCCGAGGAGGGAAAGATGAGCGATCTCGTCCATTCCCGCTTCGCCCCACGCAAAACCGTCATGGAGACGATCATGAAACCCCTGTCATATGCCAGGCGCGGCGCGCGCTGGCTGATGGCGGCCGGTATCGCGGTCGCCATGACGCCGGCTCTGCCGGCGCTCGCCCAGGACCAGGCTCCGGCCGCGACCAGCCAGGCCGCCAATCCAGCGTCACGCGGCATCAACGCGGAACTCGCGCGGATCGTGCCCTTCTTCACCAAGAAAGGCGGCCAGAGAAGCTGCGATACGGTCGAATATGTCCTGAGCTTCGGCATCCACGGCGACCCGCAGGACTTCGACCGGCCGAGCGTGGCGGCCTTGCTCAAAGCGACAAGGCTCGATTTCAGGGACCAGCTGCCGCACGGCCTGCAGATCGTCAGCGTCGATGTCGCGGGCGACGGCACCAGCGCCTCCGGCGGACCGCTGCCGACTGCTTCAATCAGCACGTCGGCCGGCCCGAACGACACGGCGAGCGTTTCCAACTTCCGCATCAGCGCTGCCAACCTCGATGGCGCGGGTGCTGCGAACGAGCGCGTCATCACCTTCCGCATCACCGCCAAGATAGACCATGCGACCTTTCCCGTGCCGGTGACGGTCGACAACCAGGGAGAGATCAAGGTCTCGTTGCGGGGCGGGCCGGCAACGACCATCCCCTCGCAGGATCCGGACAAGCCCGACGACGGCGATTTCCTCACCGGCGTGAAAACCTCGATCAGGATCGACCTGACCAAATGCAACCCGCCGCCTCCGCCTCCAAGCAAGGAATGCTTCAAGGTCGAGCACGGCACTGTCGATTGCGTGCCCGGCGGCGGCGCCTTCATCTACCATATGCCGGTCGGACCCGAGATGGGCGGCAAATGGGTGCAGGTGTCGACGACCACTGCCGGCATCACCATCGTTCCCGACATGCAGAAGGTGCCGGTCGGCGGTGGCGTGCTGAACTGGAAGATCATCGGCGCCTCGCCCGGCGAGGCCATCCACCTCATCGTCACCGGCATCGAGACCTATGCCGGGCCGAAGGAGGGTTGGGGGCTCTGCTGCACGCAGGTCATCGACATCGTCATCCCGCGTGATCTGAGATGCCCGCCGAAGGACAAGGAGCCGGACCTCAAGGTCGAGAAACATGCCGACGTGCCGCGTTGCACGATGGCCGGCGGCTGCGACTTCACCATCACCGTCACCAATGTCGGCGACGCGCCCTATAACGGCAAGATCGTGCTCGACGAGGTGACGTTGCCGGCAGGCTCCGTGCTGACCTCCGGGCCGAATGCGCCGTGGGTCTGCGTGCCCGGCACGACGCCGATGACCTGCACCCATCCGGCAACGACGCTCAACCCCGGCGCCTCGGTCAACCTCAAGCTCGGCTTCAAGCCGGCGGGCGCCTGGCAGGGCGGCGCCCTGCGCAACTGCGCCACCTACGACTACCAGGCCAGCGGCAAGCCGCTGTTCGGCAGCCAGCAGAACGACCGCGGCTGCGCCTCGATCCCGATCTGCCGCCGTGGCGATCGCGATCCGCAGTGCAATCCGCCGGTCGAGAAGAAGGTCGATCTTATCCTGAAGAAGCGCGCCCGCGCCCCGGTCTGCACGTCGGACGGCGTCTGCTACTTCGTCATCGACATCCTCAACAACGGCACAGGCACCTATAACGGGCCGCTGACGGTGATCGATACCTATCCGGGCGGCGCGCCGACCTCATCGACCTTCGGGCCGAGCCCGCCATGGGCTTGCGGACCGAATGGGCCTGGACAGTTCCGCTGCGACCATGCCGGCATCTCGCTGCCTCCGGGCGCCTCGACGCCGATCGTCGTCAAGGCCGTGATGCCGGCAAACCACCGGCCGGACACGGTCGAGAACTGTGCCGAGGTGAAAGGCATTCCCGGCGAGGTCGACCTTGCCAACAACAAGGCCTGCGCGACCGAGCGCATCCGTCATCCGAATGGCGGCCAGCCCGGCCTGCGCATCAGCAAGACCTGCGACGGTTCGCTGGCCGGTGCCGCGGCTGTTTCCTGCCGCATCACCGTCACCAATGCCGGCACTGCCGCCCCGACTGGCCCGGTTCGGGTCAGCGATGCCGCCATGCTGGCGTCGGGCGGAGCGCCCGTCCAGATCCAGACCGTCGCCCCTGACGGCGCGGAGTGGAGCTGCGGTCCGGTGCCCGCAAACTCGCTGTCGTGCCAGATTCCCGGCGCCGTCATGGCGCCCGGAACCAGCCGGCACTTCGACGTGACGGTGAGCGGCAATGGCGCGTTCGAGAACTGCGCGCGCGGCAGCTTCGGGCCGGCGCCGGGCGACGACATCGTCTATCCGATCGGCCAGGCTTGCGCGAAGGGCGGCGGCGCCTCCACCATCCGTGTCGAGAAGACCGGCGATGCCGAGTGTCAGCCGGGGCAACCCTGCGCGTTCGAGATCACCATCACGAATGACGGGCCGAACCCCTTCTCCGGTCCGGTCCGCATCGGCGATGCGATCGGCGTGGAAGGTCTCGGCCGGCTGGAAGGCGTTCAGATCACCTCGATCGACCCGCCTTTCGGCTGCGCGCCGGAACCGACGTCGCTGCCGGCGTCCTGCATCGCTGACCTGACGCTGGGCGCTGGCGAAAGCCACAGCCACCACGTCACCGTGATCCTTCCCGAGGATGGGCGTCTTGCCGCTCTGCAGGGCACGGTCAGCGGGCAGAACTGCGTCGGCGTGCTTCCTCCGAACACGCCCGTGCAGGGCGGTGGCGACGTGCTGTCTCGCGACCTGACTAACGTCCAGGGCGATCGCGCCAAGGCTTATGCGTGCCATCCCTTCACCATCCGGCACGAGGTGAGGAACCAGTGCTCGTTCGGGCTGGTCATGAACGCGGCCGGCCGTTGCGTCTGCCCGGGGGGCACCACCTTCCGCAACGGGCAATGTTCGGCTGGTGGGGGCACGTCCGGCGGCGGCACCAAGCTCCTGCCGCTGCCGCCACCGCCGCGCTGCATCCTGCTGCAGGGCCAGATCCGAACCGAGGATGGACGCTGTGTCTGCCCGCGCGGCACGGAGCTGAAAAACGGCAAGTGCGTTCAGGCCGAAGAGCCCCAGGAGCCGCAATGCGCGCTGCGTCCCGGCCAGTACCGCGACCAGGACGGCAATTGCGTGTGCCGCCGCGGCGAGCTGGTGAACGGCGTGTGCCAGGTCGCCCCGCCGAAATGCACGATCCCTGGCGCGGTGCCGACATCGAACGGCTGCGCCTGCCCGGACGGCACGCATCTCGACCGCATTGCCAAGGCTTGCGTGCCTGACAGGCAGCCGCCTGCCCAGTGCCGTATCCGCGGCCAGTCCCGCAACGCCGATGGCGATTGTGTCTGCCCGAGCGGCACCGAGGTGCGTGACGGCGCCTGCCGGCCGATCGTGTCGAAGCAGTGCCCGATCCGCGGCCAGGTACGCGACGCCAACGGCAATTGCGCCTGCCCGGACGGCCTGGAAGTGCGCGGCAAGGCCTGCCAGCGGCCGAAGCCGAGCCAGGAGCAGTGCACCATCCGCGGCCAGGTCCACAACAAGCGGGGTGACTGCGTCTGCCCGCGCGGGACCGAAATCCGCAATGGCGCCTGCCGCAAGCCGCAGGTGGAATGCGCGCCGGGCGCGGAGTTCATCGACGGACAGTGCCAGCCGGTCTTCACCCGGCGGCGCTGCCCGGTCGGCACGACCGGGCGGTACCCGGACTGCACGCCGATCCGCAGGCGGCCGGATATCGAGATCAACCCCGGCATCCTGCTCAATCCGAACGTGCTGCAGCAACTGGTGCCGCAGCGCCAGCCGCGGCGGATCATTCAGGACCCGAGCGGCGCCAACATCCAGAACTTCAAGCCGTGATTCTTGTCGGCTGAAGACGAAAACCCGCCGGAGCGATCCGGCGGGTTTTTCTTGTCCACTTGGCCGCAAAATGCTCTAAAGCGCGTCGCGTTGAACCGGATTCATGCGACGCGCTTTAGGTCTTTGTTTTTATGCATGTCGTCTTCCCAAAACCGAGGTCACTTTTGGGCGACATGCATTAGGCAGTCCTGACATTCGCGTCTGCAACAAAAGCGAGCCCGACCCATGAGCAAAAAAACCCTGATCGCGCCTTCGGTGCTGGCATCGGATTTTTCGAAGCTGGGCGATGAGGTCGAGGCTGTCGTGGCGGCCGGCGCCGACTGGATCCATCTCGACGTTATGGACGGCCATTTCGTGCCCAACATCACCTTCGGCCCGCCGGTGATCAAGGCGATCCGCAACCGCACCAAGGCCTTCTTCGACTGCCATCTGATGATCGCGCCGGCCGATCCATATCTGGCAGCCTTCGCCGAGGCCGGCTGCGACGGCATGACGGTGCACGCCGAGGCAGGGCCGCATCTCGACCGCTCGCTGCAGACCATCAAGAGCCTCGGCAAGAAAGCCGGCGTTTCGCTGAACCCGGCGACGCCGGAGACGGCGATCGAATATGTGCTCGACCGGCTCGACCTGATCCTGATCATGACCGTCAATCCGGGTTTCGGCGGGCAGGCCTTCATCCCGTCGATCGTCGACAAGGTGAAGCGGGTGAAGGCGTTGATCGGAAGCCGTCCGATCCACATCGAGATCGACGGCGGCGTCTCGGCCGAGACGGCGCCACTGGTGACCGCGGCCGGCGCCAATGTGCTGGTGGCGGGCGCCGCTGTCTTCAAGGGCGGCAGCGTCGAAGCCTATAGGGCAAATATCGAAGCCATTCGCGCGGCTGCCGACAAGGCCACTAGCTAAATATATACAACCGTCCCGCCTCCCGCGAGAGTTGCAAGGCCGCAGCGCTCATTGAACGACTGTTCAGTATATGTTGCGGCGCAGCAATAGCGGTTTCTTTGCCGAGATTCTACTTCATACAATCAATAGACCAACCGCCTTGTCTTAAAGTCGAATATCATCATCTTCCGCTTGAGCCCCCCTTGCCCGGCTGTATGATACATGTACGGGAAATTGCTTGACCGAGGGGCCCTGACAAAAACTGGGCAAGCAATAGGAGTTCATTTGACATACGGGACTGCCGATCCGGGCGACGGCAAGGGCGCCAAGAGCACGCTGGCCAGTTCAGTGTACCACCAACTCCGCGATGATCTTTTGCGCGGCGCGCTGGAGGCCGAGAGCAAGCTGCGTGTCGAGTGGGTCGTTTCGCGCTACGGCGCGGGCGCGTCACCGGTGCGCGAGGCCCTCAACCGCCTTGCCGCCGAAGGCCTGCTCGGGCGGCATGACCAGCGCGGCTTCTTCCTCATGCCCGTCAGCGCCGCGGAACTGGAGGAACTGACGCGCACGCGGTGCTGGCTGGAGGAACGGGCGCTGCGCGAATCCATTGCTCACCGCACGGCCGAATGGGAAGAACAGCTGGTGCTGGCCCTTCACCGCCTGGCCCGCGCCGAGCGTCGCCTGCCCGACGACCCGGCAACCAACAACCCGGAATGGGAGAAGCTGCATCGCGCCTTTCATCGCGCGCTGATCGCGGCATGCAGGTCGCATTGGCTGATCGGCTTTTGCGACCAGCTTTCCGACCAGGCCTCGCGCTACCGGCTGATCTCGCAGGAAGGGCCGGGGATGGGGCGCGACGATCTTGGCGAGCATCGCATCATCGCCGAGCGCACGCTGGATGGCGACGCCGACGGCGCGGTCGAGGCGCTTCTCAACCACTACCGCCTCACTGCCGCGATGTGCATGGAACGCTTCGCCCAGGGCTATGACCCGAGGGCTGGCGTCCGGAAGGCACGCCGCAGATAGCGGGTGAAAGGCACCCCGCAGTTTTTGCTCCGGGCGCCAAATCTGATATTCGCTCAGGCGAGCGCAACGCATGTGCCATGCGGCGTCCGCGCCTGAGGAACATTGCATGACCAACCATCTTTTCGACGCCTTCCGTTCCCGCATGCCGGCGCCCGGCCGGTTGCTGATGGAGACGGATGACGGCCGTTTGATCACCTATGGCGACATGCTGGCGAAGTCGGCACAGCTGGCGCAGGCGCTGGCGCAGGCGGGCGTCGAGCCCGGCGATCGCGTCGCGGTCCAGGTCGAGAAGAGCCCGGAGGCGGCGCTGCTCTATCTCGCCTCGTTGCGCGCCGGCGCGGTCTTCCTGCCGCTCAACACGGCCTACACGCTGCCCGAGCTCGACTATTTCTTCCGCGACGCCGAGCCGAAGCTGATCGTGTGCGATCCGGACCGGCTTGCCGGCGTCGAGCCGCTTGCCGCGTCGATCGGCGCTACGGTGCTCACGCTCGGCCGCGACGGACAGGGAACGCTGGCCAGCCAGGCTTCGCGGCAGGCGACGGAGTTTAGCGACGTCGCGCGCGGGCCGGACGATCTTGCCGCCATCCTCTACACATCCGGCACGACCGGCCGCTCCAAGGGCGCGATGCTCAGCCACGAGAACCTTGCATCCAATGCCAGCGTGCTGGTCGAGCAGTGGCGCTTCGGCGCCGACGATGTGCTGATCCACGCGCTGCCGATCTTCCACACGCATGGCCTGTTCGTCGCCACCAACGTCATCCTGATGGCCGGGGCCAAGATGTTCTTCGAGCAGAAATTCGATCCCGCGCGCATCCTGTCGCTGATGCCGCGCGCGACGGCCTTGATGGGCGTGCCGACCTTCTATGTGCGGCTGCTGCAGCAGGAGGGCCTGACGCGCGAGGCGACGAAGACGATCCGGGTGTTCATCTCCGGCTCCGCGCCGCTCTTGGCCGAGACGCACAAGGCCTGGCGCGAGCGGACCGGCCACGCCATCCTCGAGCGCTACGGCATGACCGAGACCAACATGAACACGTCCAACCCCTATGACGGCGAGCGGCGCGCCGGAACGGTCGGATTTCCCTTACCCGGCGTCTCGCTGCGCATCACCAACCCCGAGGATGGCAGGCCACTCGCCCAGGGCGAGATCGGCATGATCGAGGTCAAGGGACCGAATGTGTTTGCCGGCTATTGGCGCATGCCTGAGAAGACCAGGGCCGAGTTCCGGGACGACGGCTTCTTCATCACCGGCGACCTCGGGCTGATCGACGCCGACGGCTATGTCCACATCGTCGGGCGCGGCAAGGACCTGATCATCTCGGGCGGCTACAATGTCTATCCGAAGGAGATCGAGAGCGAGATCGACGCGCTCGACGGCGTGGCCGAAAGTGCGGTGATCGGCATAGCGCATCCCGATTTCGGCGAGGGCGTGACGGCGGTGGTGGTGCGCAAACCGGGATCGGCGATCAGCGCCGCCGACATTGCCGGCGCCATTGCTGGGCGGCTGGCGAAATACAAGCATCCGAAGCAGGTGATCTTCGTCGACGAACTGCCGCGCAACACGATGGGCAAGGTGCAGAAGAACGTGCTGCGTGAGGCGTATAAGAATATCTACGCGGCGCATTGAGCCGGCTAACGGTACAGTGGCAGGGTCGGCGCAGATCGCATACGGTGACCCCGTTGAAGAACGCGGCTGCGTAAAGCAACATCGGTCGCGATCCTTCGCGCCCCCCTCTGTCCTGCCGGACATCTCCCCCACTTGGGGGGAGATTGGACGTCACCGCGGCGTTCGCCAATCGCCAACGTTGCAGCAGCGAGCGGGGCGCCAAAGCTGCCAATCTCCCCCCTTGTGGGGGAGATGTCCGGCAGGACAGAGGGGGCGCTGTCCCGCCAGCGTTTCAAAGAGAGGCTCAGGCGCTAAAAACCTTCTCGCCACCAATCCAGACATTCTTCACATCCAGCCCCTCCGACAGGCCGACGATGTCGGCCGCCGTGCCGTTGGCGAACCGCCCGAGCCGGTGCGCCTGGCCGATGGCCTCGGCGGGATAGAGCGAGGCCATGCGCAGGGCCTCGTCGAGATCGAGCCCGATGACGCGATGGACGAAGCGGATGGCGGAGATCATGTCGAGGTCGGCGCCGGCCAGCGTGCCGTCGGCGAGCCGCAGACTCCCGTCCTTGCGGTAGATGATGCGGCCGTTCAGCGTGAATGACGTCATGTCGGTGCCGATCGTCGCCATGGCGTCGGTGACGAGCACGATCTTGCCAGGCCCCTGCTTGCCGCGCAGCGCAAGGATCATCGTCGCTGGATGAACATGGATGCCGTCGGCGATGATGCCGGCATACAGGCCGCCCGTGTCGATCGCCGCGCCCGCCAGGCCCGGCTCGCGGTTGCCGATTTGGCTCATGGCGTTGAACAGATGCGTGACCACCGTGGCGCCGGCGGCGGCGTAAGCGCTGGCCGTTGCATAATCGGTATCGCTGTGGCCGAGGCTGACGACGACGCCGGCCTTGGCCAGCGCCGTGACGCGATCCGGCTGAACGGATTCCGGCGCGATGGTGGTGAGCAGAACGGGAAGCTCCCTGCGCGCCGCGATCAGCGCCGCCTGGTCGGCATCGGTCATCGGCCGGATCAGCGCCGGATCATGCGCGCCCTTGCGGGCGATGGAAAGATGCGGCCCCTCCAGATGCAGGCCGAGGAAGCCCGGCACCTTTTCCTGGGCCGCATCACCGCCGGCAGCGATGGCGGCGGCGGTGATCGCCGGCGTGTCGGTGATCAGCGTGACCAGCAGCGCCGTGGTGCCGAAGGGCGCATGCGCCCGGCAGATGGTTTCGATCGAGGCGACATCGGGATGGTCGTTGAGCATGACGCCGCCGCCGCCATTGACCTGGATGTCGACGAAGCCAGGCACCAGCAGGCCGCCGCCGGTTTCGACCGCCGGAACGCCGGACGGAATGGCGCCGGCGGGCAGGATGGCCTCGACCACGTCGCCCTTGACGACAAGGGCGGCGTTGTCATGCCAGTCGGCGCCGTCGAAGATGCGGGCGCCGGTGAGTGCGAAACGGTCGCTCATACGGTTTCTGTCACCTTGCGCAAATTGCGCGGCGTGTCGGGGTCGAGACCGCGATGGCGCGCGAAGGCCTCGACGAAGCCGTAGAAGGACACGATCAGCGGCAGCGGATCGGTCAGCGGGTGGCCGGTGGCGACATGGGGAAGAAGCCTCGCGGCCTTGGCCTTGTCGGAGGTGATGAAGGCGGCGGCGCCCTTGGCCGTCAGACCGTCAGCCGCCTCGGCGACCGAGGGTTCGGATGCATCGCGAGCGGCAAGCGCCAGCACTGGAAAGCCCGGTCCGACCAGCGCCAGCGGGCCATGCATCACTTCGGCGGCACTGTAGGCCTCGGCGTGCATGGCGCAGGTTTCCTTGAATTTCAGCGCCGCCTCGCTGGCGATCGCGAAGGAGGGGCCACGGCCGAGGATGAAGAGCGACTGCGGGTCCTCCAGGGCACCCGCGAGCGCCATCCAGTCGCAGGCGATCGCCTTCTCGAAATGGGCCGGCAGGCCGGCGAGCGCCTTGAGCAGTGGCTGGTCATCGGTGGCATGCGCCATCAGCGCCAGGCCCGCGACCGCCGAGTTGACGAAGGTCTTGGTGGCCGCGACGGAGCGTTCTGGCCCGGCGAGGATATCGATGGCGTAATCGGAGGCGCGCGCGAGCGGCGAGTCGGCGGTGTTGGTGATGGCGACGGTGAGCGCGCCGCCCGCCCGCGCGGTTTCGGCCATGGCGACGATGTCCGGGCTCTTGCCGGACTGCGAGACCGCCAGGCAGGCCGAGCCGCGCAGCCTGAGCTTCGCGCCGTAGATGGAAGCTATCGACGGCCCGACGGAAGCGACCGCAAGGCCGGCCGTCAGCTCGACGGCATATTTCATGAAGGTTGCGGCATGGTCGGATGAGCCGCGCGCCACGGTGACGACGAATTGCGGGTCACGCTCGCGCAGGCCGCGACCGGCCTCGGCCAAAGCCGAAGCCGAGCCGTCGAGAAGGCGGGCGGCGGCTTCCGGGATCTCGTCGATCTCGCGCCGCATATGCGTGGTGTTGGCGCTCATGGCCGGATCTCCTCTCCCGGCCCGGTCAGCCGGAGTTCCGCGACGAAATCATAGGCGTCGCCCCTGTAGACCGAGCGGGTGAACTCGATCACCTTGCCGCTCGCCAGATAGGAAATGCGCTCGATCTGCAGTCCGGCAACCCCCGGCGGCACTTCCAGCAGGCGGGCGTCGGCGTCACCGAGATTGGTGGCCGAGATGCGCTGCACGGCGCGGACCGGGCGATTGCCGGTCATGCCCAGCGCGGCATAGAGCGAGGAGCCGATCGCTTCGGGATCGGGCAGGACGCTGGCCGAGAGCGCCGCGCGCTCGATCGCCAGTGGCGTGTCGTTGGCAATGCGCAGGCGCGCGACGCGCGCCACCAGCTCGGTCGAGGACAGGCCAAGCACCATCATCTCCTCCGGCGACGGCGCATAGAGGCCGCGGTCGAGCCAGACCGAGCGCACGCTCATGCCGCGGCGCGCCATGTCCTCGGTGAAGGAAGTGAGCCGCGACAGCGACTGCTCGACGCGCTCCATGCGCGGCGCGACGAAAGTGCCCGAGCCATGGCGCTGGACGAGGATGCCGCCCTTGACTAGGTCCTGCACGGCCTTGCGCACGGTGACGCGCGAGATATCGGCCTTGCTGGCGATGTCGCGCTCGGACGGTAGCGCGTCGCCCGGACCAATCAGGCCGCGATTGACCGCTTCCTCGATGCTTTTCCGCAGCTGCAGATAAAGCGGCGCGCCACTCTGCGAGGATTCTTTCAGCATGGCGAAGATCTGGTCGGCGGCGCTCATCGCGGCGCCTCCGAGCCACTCGCAAACAGACGCACGGCCATCTGCACGGCGCCGCCCAGCGCATCGTCGAGCGGCGCTTTGAGCAGCGCCTGGTAGCGCGCCGACAGGCGCGGCGCGTAGAGCGGCGCCAGGCCGCCGAGCAGGCAGAGCGGGGCGTCGTCGGCAAGATCGAGCGCGCCGAGCGAAGCCTCGACATCGGCCACCGCCTTGGCGAGGATGAAGTTGGCGACAAGATCGCCCTTTTCGGCATGCTCGAAGACTTTTGGCGCGAAGCCGCCGAAATCACCGGGCTTGGCGTTGGTGGTGAATTCGACCACGTCCTCCGGATTGTTGCGGAAGACGGCGAGCATGGTGTCGGTCAAGGGCGAGCCCGGACGGATGCCGTCATAGGCGAGCAGCGTCTGCTCCAGCAGGTCACGGCCGATGCGGGCACCGCTGCCCTGGTCGCCGACCTGGAAGCCCCAGCCGCCGATGGCGCGCGATTTTCCACCCTCGCGCGCCATGTAGGCGGTGCCGGTGCCCAGAATCGCCATGGCGCCGTCACCGGAGCCGACCGCGCCCTCGAGCGCGATCTCGGCATCGGTCTCGACCCGACTGCGGCTGAAGGGCAGGATCGCCTCGAGCTGCTGCCGGTAGGTGCCGACATTGGCGCCGGCGAGGCCGAGAATGGCAGGCGTCTGCGGGATCAACTCCGGATCATGGCCGGCCGCGAGGAAAGCCTGCCTGGCCGCCTCGACGATGTTGGCGCGGGCGCCGGTGAGATCAGTGCGGATGTTGGCGGCGCCGCTCTTGGCGCGGCCGACGACGGTGCCGTCGACAGTCGCAAGGGCCGCCCTGCAGCTGGTGCCGCCGCCATCGATGCCAAGCACGAATTTCACGCGATTTCTCCTCGGGGCCGGATAATACCAATAAAATACCAATAGCCAAGCGTTAATTTCGGTTCAAAAAAGATTAAGCCGTATTTTATTGAAAACCCACGTTAATTTGCCGGCAAGTGAGTTCCGACGCCTGAAATTCGTTAATGCGTGTGGACAAGTGGTATTTTTTTGGTATTGTTCGTTCAGGTCGGAGGAAAATGGATGGCCGAGACGCGCACGGAAGCGCTCCACCAGAATGCCGAGGGGCTGGATGTCCAGGCCCCGGAAGCCATTCTGGCGTTCCTGGCCAACGCCCAGATCGAGGCCGCCAAGGCCGTGCACGGAGCCATTCCGGCGATCGCCGTTGCCGCCGAACTCATCGCCAAGCAGTTGAAGAGCGGCGGCAAGCTTGCCTATGCGGCGGCGGGCAGCTCCGGCCTGATGGCCGTGGCCGACGCGCTGGAACTGCCCGGCACCTTCGGCATTGCGCGCGACCGCATTGCCATCCTGATTGCCGGCGGCGACGACGCCTTCCGCACGCTGGCCGGCGGACCGGAGGACGACACCGGGGAAGCTTCGTCGGCTGTTGCCGCGGCCGCTATCGGCAAGGGCGACTGCCTGATCGCCATCTCCGCCAGCGGTTCCACGCCTTATGCCGTTCGGGCGCTCGAAGACGCGCGCAGCCGGGGCGCGGCGACCATCGCCATTGCCAACAACCGGGGTGCGGCGCTGTTCAAGCAGGCCGATGTCGCCATCCTGCTCGAAACACCGCCGGAGCTGATCGCCGGCTCGACGCGAATGGGCGCGGGCACCGCGCAGAAGATCGCGCTCAACATGCTGTCGACGCTGACCGCCATCCATCTCGGCCATGTCCATGACGGCTACATGGTCAATCTCACCGCCGACAACATCAAGCTGCGCGACCGCGCCGTGCGCATGGTCGCCGCCATCAGCGGCAAGAGCCGCGACGACGCCATCCGCCTGCTCGAGGAGAGCGGCGGCGTGGTCAAGACCGCCATTCTGCTCGCCGCGGGCGCGGCAAACGCCGATGCGGCCGAGAAGATACTGGAAGGAACCGGCCAAAAGCTGCGGCCGGCGCTTTCCGAGATCGAGGGGAGCAAGGGGCGCTGAGCCTCTGTTCTCATCAAAACCGAACCTGAAAAAGGTCAACAGGGAGACTGAAGATGAAGACCAAACTACTGACGGCCCTTCTGCTCGGCACAAGCATTCTCGGCACCACCGGGATGGCCCTGGCCGAGGACGTGACGCTCAACATCGAAAGCTGGCGCGGCGACGACCTGACCATCTGGAAGGACAAGCTGATCCCGGCCTTCGAAGCCAAGAACCCCGGCATCAAGGTGGTGTTCGCGCCTTCGGCCCCGACCGAGTATGACGCAGCACTCGGCGCCAAGCTCGCCGCCGGCTCGGCCGGCGACCTGATCACCTGCCGCCCCTTCGACAAGTCGCTCGAACTGTTCAAGAAGGGCAACCTTGCCGACATCTCCTCGCTGCCCGGCATGGACAACTTCTCGCCCGTCGCCAAGGCCGCCTGGCAGACCGATGACGGCAAGTCGAGCTTCTGCGTGCCGATGGCCTCGGTCATCCACGGCTTCATCTACAACAAGGACGCCTTCGACAAGCTCGGCCTCAAGGTGCCGACCACGGTCGACGAGTTCTACGCCGTGCTCGACAAGATCAAGGCCGACGGCACCTATATTCCGATGGCGATGGGCACGAAGGATCTCTGGGAAGCCGCGACCATGGGCTACCAGAACATCGGCCCGAACTACTGGAAGGGCGAGGAAGGCCGCGCGGCGCTGATCAAGGGCGAGCAGAAGCTGACCGATCCGCAATGGGTCGAGCCGTTCAAGGAACTGGCCAAGTGGAAGCCCTATCTGGGCGACGGCTTCGAGGCGCAGACCTATCCCGACAGCCAGAACCTGTTCACGCTCGGCCGCGCCGCCATCTACCCGGCCGGCTCGTGGGAGATCGGCCTGTTCAACACGCAGGCGCAGTTCAAGATGGGCGCCTTCCCGCCGCCGGTGCAGAAGGCCGGCGACACCTGCTACATCTCCGACCATACCGATATCGGCATGGGCCTGAACGCGGCATCGAAGCATCCGGAAGAGGCCAAGAAGTTCCTGTCGTGGGTCGCTTCGCCGGACTTCGCCACCATCTATGCCAATGCGCTGCCGGGCTTCTTCAGCCTGAACTCGACGCCGGTGAAGATGGAAGACCCGCTGGCGCAGGAATTCGTCTCCTGGCGCGGCAAGTGCAAGTCGACGATTCGCTCGACCTATCAGATCCTGTCGCGCGGCACGCCGAACCTCGAGAACGAGACCTGGGTTGAATCGGCCAATGTGATCAACGGCACCGATACGCCGGAAGCCGCGGCCAAGAAGCTGCAGGACGGTCTCGACAGCTGGTACAAGCCGGCGAAGTAAGAGCATTGATTGCGATGCCGGCCGGGCCCAGGCCCGGCCGGCGTTCAAACAGGTCCAGATAGCGATTGTCGGCGCAGCCTCCCGGTCTTACCCTCGATCTCGCGGGGAAGACGGAGCCGATCTGTCGCTGGCCTTGTCTTGCCCCCAGAGGGGACAGCCGGGCCGTGCATTGAGGCATCAGCTAGCATCACCGAACTGGAACCCAGAGACGGCGGGGAACCCGAACTCATGGACACCGAAACCATGGCTGAAGAAACGCGAGCGAAAAGACCGATCCGCTGGCATGTCGGCGTCTTCCTGGCGCCGGCGGTGCTGGTCTACACCGCTTTCATGATCCTGCCGCTGTTCGGCACGCTGCAGCTCTCGCTGTTTCGAAACATCGAGCAGTCGCAAGTCTTCGTCGGGCTTGGGAATTTCCGCACGCTGTTCGGCGATCCCAACTGGTCGGTGAATTTCTGGAATGCGCTGCGGAACAATATCTGGTTCTTCATCATCCATATGCTGGTGCAGAACCCGATCGGCATCCTTTTGGCCGCGCTGCTTTCCAGCCCCAGGCTGCGCTTCACCGCCTTCTACCGCACGGCGATCTTCGTGCCGACGATCCTGTCCTTCGTCATTGTCGGCTTCGCCTGGAAGTTGATCCTGTCGCCGATCTGGGGCGTGGCGCCGCATCTGATGGATTTCGTCGGCTTGAAGAGCTTCTTCACGCCGTGGCTCGGCAAGGAGCAATATGCGCTGACCGCGCTCAGCCTGGTCTCTGTGTGGCAGTTCGTCGGCATCCCGATGATGCTGATCTACGCCGCACTTCTGTCGATCCCCGACGAGGTGATCGAGGCGGCCGAATGCGACGGCGTCACCGGCATGGCGCAGTTCTGGAAGATCAAGCTGCCGCTGATCCTGCCTTCGATCGGCATCATCTCGATCCTGACCTTCGTCGGCAATTTCAACGCCTTCGACCTGATCTACACCGCGCAAGGTGCGCTGGCAGGGCCGAACTATTCGACCGACATCCTCGGCACCTTCCTCTACCGCGCCTTCTTCGGCTTCCAGCTGCAGGTCGGCGATCCCAATATGGGCGCTGCGATCGCAACGATCATGTTCCTGATCATCCTCGCCGGCGTCTGCGTCTACCTGTTCCTCGTGCAGACGCGCCTGCGTCGCTACCAGTTCTGAGGCGCGCCATGAGCACAGCCACCCGTTCGCTTCCCCGCACCATCGGCGCCCACGCGATCCTTATCACCTACACGGTGATCGCGCTGTTCCCGGTGATCCTGGTGGTGATGAACTCTTTCAAATCCCGCGCGGGTATCTTCGGCGCGCCGCTGACGCCGCCGACGCCGAAGACCTTCGACCTGATCGGCTACACCACCGTGTTCGGCCAGGGCGATTTCTTTCACTATTTCCAGAACAGCCTCGTCGTCACAGTCGCCTCGTTGTTCTTCGTGCTTTTGTTCGGCGCGATGGCCGCCTTCGCACTGTCGGAATACCGCTTCCGCGGCAACACGCTGATGGGGCTCTACCTGGCGCTCGGCATCATGATCCCGATCCGCCTCGGCACCGTCGCCATCCTGCAATTGATGGTGGCGAGCGGGCTGGTCAATACGCTGACGGCGCTGATCCTGGTCTACACCGCGCAAGGCCTGCCGCTCGCGATCTTCATCCTGTCGGAATTCATGAAGCAGGTGTCCAACGATCTGAAGAATGCCGGCCGCATAGACGGGCTTTCCGAATACACGATCTTCTTCAGGCTGGTGCTGCCGCTGGTGCGCCCGGCTATGGCGACGGTCGCCGTCTTCACCATGATCCCGATCTGGAACGATCTGTGGTTCCCGCTGATCCTGGCGCCGTCTGAAGAGACCAAGACGGTGACGCTTGGCGCGCAGCTCTTTCTCGGCCAGTTCGTCACCAACTGGAACGCGATCCTGGCGGCGCTGTCGCTGGCGATCCTGCCGGTGCTGATCCTCTACGTCATCTTCTCGCGGCAGCTGATCCGCGGCATCACCTCGGGAGCGGTGAAGTGAGCGAGGGCTGCAATTCCTACTAGGTCAGCACCTCATCCTCTCAAGAGAAAGTGGAGCAGTCTGTGAGCGATAAACCCCTTCGCGTCGTCGTTGCCGGCCTCGGCAATATGGGCCGCAGCCATGCGCTGGCCTATCACACCAATCCCGGCTTCGAGATCGTCGCGCTGGTCAACCGTTCCGACGTGCCGCTGCCGGACCGACTTGGCGGCTACGGCATCCGCCGCTCCTTCGAGGACGTGTTGCGCGACGAGAAGCCCGACGTCGCCGCGATCGCCACCTATTCCGATAGCCACGCCGACTATGCGGTGCGGGCTTTGGAGGCCGGCTGCCATGTCTTCGTCGAGAAGCCGCTGGCAACGACGGTTGCCGACGCCCAACGCGTCGTCGACGCCGCCAAGGCCAACGGCAGGAAGCTGGTGATCGGCTATATATTGCGCCATCATCCGTCCTGGATCCGGCTGATCGCCGAGGCGCGCAAGCTCGGCGGCCCGTATGTCTTCCGCATGAACCTCAACCAGCAGTCCTCCGGCCATACCTGGGAGACGCACAAGCAGCTGATGCAGACGACCTCGCCGATCGTCGATTGCGGCGTGCACTATCTCGACGTCATGCTGCAGATCACCGATGCGAGGCCGGTCGAGGTGCGCGGCATGGGCGTGCGCCTGACCGACGAGGTGGCGCCGTCAATGTACAATTACGGCCACCTGCAGGTGCTGTTCGAGGACGGTTCGGTCGGCTGGTACGAAGCCGGCTGGGGGCCGATGATTTCGGAGACCGCCTTCTTCGTGAAGGATGTGATGTCGCCCAGGGGCTGCGTCTCGATCGTGATGAAGGAGGGCGTGAAGTCCGACGACATCGACACCCATACCAAAACCTCGACCATCCGCCTGCATAGTGCGGCGACCGGACCCGACGGCAGCTTCGCCAAGGAAGACCAGTTGCTGTCGATGGAAGGTGAGCCGGGCCACCAGGAACTCTGCGACCTGGAGCAGGCCTTCCTGCTCAAGGCCATCCGCGAAAATATCGACCTCACCCGCCACATGGACGATGCCGTGAAGTCGCTCGCCGTCTGCCTTGCCGCCGACGAGAGCGTGCGCAGCGGCAACGCCGTCAAACTCTAGAACAGGAACGAAGCCGTGGGCTCGCTGAAGATCGAGAATGTGAAGAAGGCTTTCGGGCCGGTCGAGGTGCTGAAGGGCATCGACCTTCAGGTCAATGACGGCGAATTCGTCGTCTTCGTCGGCCCGTCCGGCTGCGGAAAATCGACCCTGCTGCGCGTCATCGCCGGGCTGGAGGATTCGACCTCCGGCCGCGTGCTGATCGACGGCGCGGATGTCTCGGTCACGCCGCCGGCGAAACGCGGCATCGCCATGGTGTTCCAGACCTACGCGCTCTACCCGCATCTGACGGTGAAGAACAACATGGCGCTGGGCCTCAAGCAGGCCGGCACGCCGGCTGCCGAGATCGAGCGACGCATCAAGATCGCTTCCGCCATGCTGTCGCTCGAGCCCTATCTCGAGCGCCGGCCGGCGGAATTGTCGGGCGGCCAGCGCCAGCGCGTCGCCATCGGTCGCGCCGTGGTGCGCGAGCCGAAACTGTTCCTATTCGACGAGCCGCTGTCGAACCTCGACGCGGCGCTGCGCGTCAACACAAGGCTGGAGATCGCGCAGCTGCACCGGCGGCTGAAGGCGACGATGATCTACGTCACCCACGACCAGGTCGAGGCGATGACGCTGGCCGACAAGATTGTCGTGCTCAATGCCGGCCGGATCGAGCAGATCGGCAGCCCGATGGAGCTCTACAACGCGCCGGCCAACGAATTCGTCGCCGGCTTCATCGGTTCGCCGAAGATGAATTTCATCGACGGCGCGCGGCTCGGCGAAACGGCGAAGACCATCGGCGTGCGGCCGGAGCATCTGACGGTCGATACGAAGTCCGGCGCCTGGAAAGGCACGGTGGTGCATGCCGAGCATCTGGGCGCCGACACCAACCTCTATCTCGACTGCGAGAAGGCCGGTCTGATCACTGTGCGCATTTTTGGCGTGTACAATGCCGAGCCGGGCGCGACGCTCTACGCGACGCCGGACGCGGCGAAGACGTATCGGTTCGGCGCGGATGGGAAGGTGTTGAGGTAGGTGGTGCGACTTCTCCTTGTCCGCTTGCGGGAGAAGGTGGCCGCGACGCGGCCGGATGAGGGGTGTTGGAAGGATCTCGGAGCCGCAGAATAGGTGCTTAAAGCGCCTTATCTCCGCGCGCCTCATTTCTTCCAACACCCCTTGTGTGTTTGGAATCGTGCATGTTGAGGGTGCCACGGACCAGGTGTTTGCCTGATCCGTGGCGGCGATCGAGAGCCCGTCACCCCTCAGGTAGCCTAAACCGTGGATGAGCTGGGGCCCG
>NZ_SADP02000178.1:0-454 GCF_004010375.2 Mesorhizobium sp. M2E.F.Ca.ET.209.01.1.1
GGTTGGGATGGGTATAGAGCGCGATTTCATCGCGGACCGGCCCGCCCAACAGTTCGTAGATCGGCTTGCCGAGGACTTTGCCCCTGAGATCCCAGAGAGCTATATCGATCGCGCTCACGCATTCGACCGCGGCGCCACGGCTGCCCATATAGGTGAAGCTGCGGAATATCTTGTGCCAGAGGTATTCGATGCGCGCCGGGTCCTCTCCTGTCACCGCGGCTCCGATCTGTCGAAGGATCGTGCACAGCGCGCGGTTGGCGAGCTTGGTGGTGGTGGTGATCTCTCCCCAGCCACTCACCCCCTCGTCTGTCGTCACCTCGACGAACAGGAATTCCCCCCAATAAGAAGCACCAGACTTGATCAGCCACGGCCGAACGCTCGTGATTTTCATTTTCAATACCTTTGTCAGCAATGGTCAGCCACGATGTTCCAGACTTGACCCCTGGTCCTATCC
>NZ_SADP02000179.1:0-453 GCF_004010375.2 Mesorhizobium sp. M2E.F.Ca.ET.209.01.1.1
CTCCACAGCATGGGCAGCGGTGCGTTGCCGCAAGAGGAGCGGCAGCGGCGCTTTCGGCATCCGGTTCGCGATCATCCTGTTGTGGTTTGGTCAGCAGCCTGCGGCACTGGTCGAGCCTGGCGGCGCGATGGCCGTTGGCGAGGAAGCCGTAGTGGCGGATGCGATGGAAGCCGTCCGGCAGCGTGTGCAGCAGGAAGCGGCGGATGAACTCGTGCGCGTCGAGCGTCATCACCTTTGTCCTTCCGCCATGACGATAATCCTTCCAGCGGAATCCGACACGATCGTTCTCCATGCTGATCAGCCGGGAATTGGCGATGGCGACGCGATGGGTGTAGCGACCGAGGTAGGCCAGCACCTGCCCTGGACCGCCGAACGGCGGTTTGGCGTAGACCACCCAGTCGAGGCGGCGCGACCTGGCCAACAGGCGGGTGAAGGCGGCTGGCTCGGTCAGGC
>NZ_SADP02000180.1:0-453 GCF_004010375.2 Mesorhizobium sp. M2E.F.Ca.ET.209.01.1.1
CGCCAAGCGCGTAATCTGAGCGGCCGGAGCGATCGCCTTTGACGGGCTGATGCGCCACACCAGAGGCCCCCTGTCTGGCAACGAGCAAGGATGTTCGCCCCGCGAACGGAAAGGGCGACTCCCGGCCGCGGCAGCCTACTGGTTGCAGGCCGGTTCGCCCTGCTTTCCGCAAGACGGCTTTTTCTTGAGCTGCTGTGGCGGCTGCTCCTGCGGGAGACGCCGCTCTTGCATCTGCTGTCTCGGCTGCGCCCGGAATTCCGGCTTCGGCTCCGATCTTTGCGGCCGCAGCACCTGCTCGTTAGGCCTTTCCTGCCTGAACTGGCGCTGCGCATTCTCGTTCGGCCTGTTGACCTTGAAGTTGCGCTGCACGTTGACTTCCGGACCGGCGGAACCTTCTTCGTTCTGCAGCCTGCGGAACTTCCTGCCCCTGTCGTTCGCATTGGCCGAGCCCTG
>NZ_SADP02000181.1:0-451 GCF_004010375.2 Mesorhizobium sp. M2E.F.Ca.ET.209.01.1.1
TGGAGCTGCGCGCAGCGACCGGCAGCATCGACCTCGTCGTCGAAACCGGCGGCCCGGTGACTTTCGCGCAGTCGCTGATCGCCAGCGCGCTTTACGGACGCATCGTGCTGCTCACCGTACAGGACAAGAACGGCAAGTCTGTCGAGATCCCGGGCGCCATCTATCAGCGCAGCCTGGTCACCATCGGCCGCCTCTTCGTCGGCAGCCGCAGCGGGCTGGAGGCGATGCTTGCCGCTGTCGCCACGCACCGGCTGAAGCCGGTCATCGACAAGGTCTTTGGTTTCGACGAGGTGCCGCGGGCCTTCGAGCATCTGGAGAAGGGGCCGTTCGGCAAGATCGTCATCGCCACGGCCTGACCTGTGATCACCGCAACTGCTTCAGCACGCCGACGATCGCCCTGCCATCGGTGAAATAGGGGTCGCCGCCACCGTTGCGGCCGGTTTTGGTGGCG
>NZ_SADP02000182.1:0-451 GCF_004010375.2 Mesorhizobium sp. M2E.F.Ca.ET.209.01.1.1
GCCTTGCGAGGCGCGGTCAGCCGCCTGCCCCGCCCCGAAGTCAGCGACGCGTTTCTGGCCCGCATCGCGGCAATCGGCATGGCGGATACCGAACGGCAAGGCGACGCAGAGGCGACCGAGCCGCAGCGCGGCACGCCGTCGGCGCTGCCGGGATTGATCACGGGCGCCGGCGCCGGCCAGAGACGGGAAGCCGGGACGCGTCCTTCGCAGGCGCGGACATCGCCAAGGGCACGCCGCTTCGGCTCGTTCGACTGGCGCGCCATGGCGGCGTCGATCATGATCAGCGCGGTGCTGGCCAGCGGCGCCACACAGTGGGCAATGCAGCGCGGCGCGCCCGACAGCTTCGCCGCCGGGGTAGCCAGCGGCCATCGGCGCAGCATCTTGGCGCAAAGCCCCGTGGATGTCGTCTCGTCGGACCGGCACACCGTGAAGCCCTGGCTGGACGCGAGGC
>NZ_SADP02000183.1:0-448 GCF_004010375.2 Mesorhizobium sp. M2E.F.Ca.ET.209.01.1.1
ATGAATTCGGGTATCCGGCCATGATAGGTGGGGATTGAGCCCGATGCCATGCAGCGGTGCACAAAACGCATGGCCGGGCCATCGGCAATTCAGGCGCGGCGGCCGGCCCCGGAGGCGGCCGGCGGGCCCGCAACGGGCTATAATCGGCGGGCAACACGGTGGGAGAAGCGGAACACCGCTGCCGAAGGCGCAACGCCCGTAATCGCTCAGGCCCGATACCACCCGTAACAGAACTCTGGAGAGACCGGTTCGATCCGGCGCCGAAGGGGCACGAAGCCGCGGTTTTCCGCGCTTCCAAACTCTCAGGCAAAAGGACAGCGGGAGCGGCACCGGTCATCGTCATCCCGTCATTGCGCAGGCAGTGGCGGTCGTCGCGCATGGCCGGCCCCACCGCGCCCGGAGTCTGTCCCATGCTGCTGTCCATCATCTACCTGATTGCCATTTCCGC
>NZ_SADP02000184.1:0-446 GCF_004010375.2 Mesorhizobium sp. M2E.F.Ca.ET.209.01.1.1
CAGCGCCAAGTCGGCGGTCAAACTGGACAATAATTCTATCACCAAACTGGTCATGTTCCTTGTACCAGTAGCACGCTACACGGTAGCTCGTCACCCGCGAAGGAGAAGCGACATGGCCGTCACCGCAGTCACCATCCATTCGGACAGGGACGCTGGAGAGCCGATCTTCACGGCCGCGACGCTTGGAATGGCTGGCGTCATGTTTTCAGCGATGAGCAGCTTCTACCTGCTTCTGTCGGCGATCGCGGCGCATGCGGCGAGCCTTGGTGGGGCTGATGCTGCCGGGCATGCGACGGGTGCATTGATGGCGGCCACCATCGGCGGTGAAATTGCCGCGCCACGGATCATCGCTGCCTTCGGTCGCAAAATGTCGCTGGTGATGGCGCTTGGCCTGCTTGGGACCGCTTGCCTGCTGGCATTCCCCTCATCGCTTGCACTGCTTCTCC
>NZ_SADP02000185.1:0-446 GCF_004010375.2 Mesorhizobium sp. M2E.F.Ca.ET.209.01.1.1
CCATCTCGACGCCAAACATCAGCCCCCTGCCCCGGACGTCGCCGACGAAAGGCGAGCGCTGCATAAGGTCGTTCATGCGGGCGAGCGCATAAGCGCCGAGTTCGGCCGAGCGTTCGACGAGGCCTTCCTCGCGAATGATGGCGATGGTGGTGAGCGCGGCGCGCGCGGTGACCGGGTTCTTCTCATCCGTATAGTGACCGATCGCATAGTCGCCGGCGACGTCGAGGTCGCGCCGGGCGATCACCGAGGCGATCGGCAGGATGCCGCCGCCGAGCGATTTGCCGAGCACGAGGATGTCGGGCGTAACGCCGTCATGTTCGTGGGCGAAGAATTTTCCGGTCTTGCCGAGGCCGGTCGGAATCTCGTCGAAGATCAGCAGCGTGCCATGCCTGTCGCAGGCCTCGCGCACCCGCTTCCAGAAACCGGGCGGCGGCGGATTGGGCGTC
>NZ_SADP02000186.1:0-445 GCF_004010375.2 Mesorhizobium sp. M2E.F.Ca.ET.209.01.1.1
CGTGCATCGGCGGCAGCGCAATCGCCGCGCACGCTGGTCCCCAGGACAACCCGCAGAACCGTCGTATCGTCCGCGAATCCGTCGCGGGCCTTCTTTCACCTCTTGGCGTCACCGTCGACATGGTCGAGCAGATCGACCTTTGCCATTACCGCATCAATCGCCCAAACGTCCCGTTCCAGCGCCTCTATGACTTCACCAAGGCGAAGGATGTCTTCGCCTTCTACGGCTTAACCGACAGCTTTCCTGACGGGAAAGGCGACATCATGATTTCGGGCACCGACTCGAAATTCACCTGCATTGTCGGCGGGGATGGAGGCGACAGCCCGCACGATTGTGACAGCAAGTACGTGATCAAGGGTGCCACCCTGAATCAGTTCATGAAGGCCCACTCCGCAGCGGAGCCGATGTTTACTGCCTGTAGCACTGACGCTCAGTACAAAGCCTG